>JAJZDR010000049.1 GCA_021805885.1 bacterium
GGAAAATTTTGCTTAATTATTACAATTTTTGCATTAAAATGCCTGGAAAAGGACTCGAACCTTCACACTTTTTCAAGTACTAGCTCCTAAGGCTAGCGTGTCTACCATTCCACCATCCAGGCAACCCGTTGCAAGTAACTTGTTGCAGACAACTTGTTGCAGACAACTCGTTGCAAGTAACTTGTTGATTATATAACAAATTTACTATTCAAACTAGTATCAAATAATATAATTATATAATAAATCACTTTTGGTTATTTTTTTATAAGTAATACCATGCTCATCCATTCTATGAATTAGACCATCAATATCTTTTTTGTTTTTGAGTTCAATACCTACTAATGCAACCCCTCTCTCATTAGAAGTCTTTTTTATATATTCAAATCTAACTATATCATCATTTACTCCTAATGCTTTATTAACAAATTTTTTTAGTTCTCCAGGTTTTTGATAAAATTCAATTAGGAAATAATGTTTAAGACCTTTAAAAACAAGAGATCTTTCCATAATTTCAGGATATCTTAAAACATCATTATTTCCACCTGATAGAATACATACTACATTTTTACCCTTAATTTCTGTTTTTATATTCTCCAATGCTGATATAGACAAAGCTCCTGCTGGTTCAGTGATAATACCGTCATTTTGATAGAGTTCTATCATTGTAGTAGCTACTTGCCCTTCTTCTATAACCTTTATCTTTTCTACATTATTTTTTACTATATTAAATGTATTTTCACCCACTCTACTTGTAGCTACTCCATCAACAAATGTATCTACTGTTTTCAATTTGATGATTTTGTTAGCTTTTATAGATTCTGCCATTGAGGCTGCACCTGATGGTTCCACTCCTATGATTTTAATATTCTTATTTTTTTCTTTTAAATATAGAGAAATACCAGATATTAATCCTCCCCCTCCAATTGGGCATATAATATAATCAATATTCTTTAGTTTATCAAATATCTCCTTTCCAACTGTAGCTTGACCTTCTATTACTTTTTCATCATCAAATGGGTGTATAAAATGATATCCATTCTCCTTTGTAAAAACCTTAGCTTCTTTATAACATTCATCAAAATTTGAACCTACAAGCTTTATACTCACAAAATCACCTCCAAAATATTTTACTCTATCTATCTTTTGCGATGGTGTAGTAACTGGCATAAATATAATACTTTTTATTTTTAACAATGATGCAGCAAAAGCCACTCCCTGTGCATGATTACCTGCACTAGCACAAGTAATTTTAATATTTTTATTATCCTTATGTATTGAAGATATTAGATTATATGCTCCCCTTATTTTATAAGATCTAACAACCTGAAGATCCTCTCTTTTTATATATATATTTGCGTTATATTCACTAGATAGTCTAGAAGATAATTGAAGAGGAGTATTTACTACAATATCCTTCAAATTAAAACTAGCATCATCAATTGTTTTTGTATTAACTCTATATTTCATTGGATCTAGATCTTTTTTTATATGCAACTAAAGATATTTCAATATGTGCAGATTTTGGAAGGAAAGACACTGCTACAGTTTCTCGTGCAGGATAAGGTTCAGATATGAAAAACTTAGAATATACTTCATTTACAATATTAAAGTCATTTATATTTGTCAAAAATATAGTTGTTTTCACAACATTTTCGAAATCCATACCACCAGCTTTAAGTATACTTTGAAGGTTTTTTAATACCTGTTCTGTCTCTTCTTTGATATTGGTACCCAGTAAAGATAAAGTGTTCTTATCAATGGCTATTTGACCAGATATAAAGAGAAAATTACTTGCAAATATTCCTTGTGAGTAAGGACCTATTGCACTAGGAGCATTTGTAGTTTCAATTTTTTTTAACATCTAAATGTTTAATTAGTATTTTAAAACTCAATTTTAACACACTTTAAACTGTACTTATAGCACATTATACTAAATCATTAAAGTGTGGACGAATTAAGATTCAAAGTTGATTAATATAGCTTTGAACCTTTGGAGCCCATGAAGGGTTAGGAGGATCGTATACGGGTTGCATCTGATATGGACTTTCATTTCTATATGAACTACCTATACCTACTGCAATACTATTTATAGCATTAGACCAAGATCCAAATCCAGAGAATCCACTAAATTCACTTCCTCCCCCTGTCCACCCCCATCCATTATATGATAGTGCCCCATTTACACTTTCAGGTATTACTCTTCCAAATCCTGATTCTACACCCGATATTGCGACAAGAAGTTTCCAACTGACACCATATTTTAATCCAGCAGATATAAATTCCCCTGCATAAGGGGCCATGGGAGATCCGTGTGATACAAGAAAATTATACAATATCTGTACATTAGCATTAGACGTAGTGGTTATAGATGAAGATATTTCGTTATTTTTACTTGGTATAACAGCAGCAAGCATTCTTGCATGTTCAATGTTAGGGTTTATAATATTAACTCCAGCGAGTTTATCAAGATTTGACAAACTTTTATTCCTTATCAGATAAACATTAGCTGCCATAACCTGTTTAGATAAGAATACTTTGCCTTCTATATTTGCAAATACATTTAAAGGACTCTTAAATATAAACAACGAGGAAATAACAAACAATGATACTATCACATATATGTATACACGTAATCTTTTTTTAACTATTTTATCTATCTTTTTTATGTAATGCGAATCCTCGAAGCTAGTATTTTTTGATAAACTATCATTATTTAGAAAATTCATATATACATACTAAAGATTTTTATAGTAAAAGTCAATATATTAGCATTTAAATAGGAATTTTATTTAGGGTCTTAAAATCACAAAGCAGAAGACGGGGCTCGAACCCGCGACAACTAGTTTGGAAAACTAGTACTCTACCAACTGAGTTACTTCTGCATAATAACTATTATTTAAGCAATTATACAATATATTGATCCACGGATCTAGATCCTTGGATTTAGATCCTTGGATTTAGATCCTTATTTACAATTCTGGAATTGGTTATATAAAACGAGAGACTTTAAAAGATCATCTAGAACTTGAATTCTTTGTGTACTAGTATAATTTAACACCAAAGAAAACCCCGGGTTATAGAATGATACTGAACTTTTATTAGATACTAAATATCCTGTATATAAACCTTCAGTTTCTTTAGATCCAGATACAGAACCTTTTGCTGTAGTATATGGTGTCATACTTTGACATTTACTATATACAGTAATTGCTTCAGTATTAGTAGATGTTGCATCCTTAAATGTTGCAGATTCAGAATCAGGAGTCTCAGTAGCACTAGCCATAGTCCATCCTTGTATATAATTTATATCAAAAGATGGGGCCCCATTATATGTCCCCTTAAATAAGGAATATGTTATTGGGGGAGTAATAAGTTTGGGAGTAGGTGCAACATTAGAAACATAAGACTTAGAGCTCTGAGTACTTATTTTTTGTAGTTCCTCAGCATATCTTGTAGTTATATATAAAACCACTATTATTAGAAGAGCAAAAATCACAATAAATAATGTTTTTGTTTTCATACATATATGATATATCTTTTTTAAAATTTCATCAAGGATATTGATTCAATAATCCAATGAAAGACTATTTAGAGAATGGTAAAGAAAAAGGAGGCTATTGTAACCTCCTTAATCCGTACTCTAATAATTATTTTGCCTTTAGAGCATCATCAATCCAATCCCTATTGCTATTATCAATCCACCTACTGCTGCAAACATCTCTATAGGGGATGTACCTGCAGTTTGTGGAAGTTGTTGTACTGTTTGGGTTACAGGTGCTGGTACACAATCTCCTGATACAGATGATGTTGTGATTACATTTGTCTTTGCTCCTCCAGTATTTACCAACCAACCTGATACTTGATAACTATCTTTTCCATTAGAACCTTGCCATATATATGCTCCTAGATTAGCATTCGTATTTGGAATTGTTGCTACCTCTGTACCTGATGTAGTATCAAGTATTATACCAGTAAACATCTCTCCCTGTGGCACATTTGTTGCTTGCCAATTTATTAACAAATTATTAGTAGTATTGTTCTGACATGCTAGTGATATAGCTGTTATTGCAGGAACTGTAGGTGTCTGACATGAAGTTATGTTCTCACTTGATGAAGTAACAACAGAACTTTTTCCGTTAGGACCTTGTATGTATCCAGACACTGTATAACTATCTGTAGTATTTGCACCTGTCCATGTATAAGTACCTACTGATGCTGCTACATTAAATGTTGCTACTTGCTGATTTGTTGTTGTATCTTGTATTGTTCCATAAAATATATCTCCAGTTTGTAAAGTTGATGCTGTATCCTGCCACTGTATAGCCATATTTACTGACGATTGTATACATGCCAATGATACAGAAGATATTACTGGTGGGTGTTGTACACAATTATAAAATGTTACAGGGCTACTCGTTGCAGTATTTCCACCTTGTACTGACATAGTTACAGTATAGTTATCCTGACTTGTCGTAAGCTTAGATACAAATACATTGTATGTTCCTGTTCCAACATTCTGTGTTGGTATTTGAAATGCCTCAGTTCCTGTAGTTGTATCTGTAACATATCCAGTTATACTATCAGAAGTTACATAATTTGTTGTACTCCATGCTACACCTTGACAATCTAGTGTCACTGATATTACTGGAGGTTTAACATGATTTACACAATTATAAAAATTAAATGATCCAGATGTTGCAGTATTTCCACCTTGTACAGACATAGTTACAGTATAGTTATCCTGACTTGTTGTAAGGCTAGATACAAATGCATTGTATGTTCCTGTTCCTACGTTTTGTGTTGGTAATGTAACTACCTGTTGATTTGTGGTTGTATCTGTAACATATCCAGTTATACTATCAGAAGTTACATAATTTGTTGTACTCCATGCTGCACCTTGACAATCCAGTGTTACTGTAATAGAAGGAGCTTGAGTATGACTTACACAATTATAAAAATTAAATGATCCAGATGTTGCAGTATTCCCACCTTGTACAGACATAGTTACTATATAACTATCATGACTTGTTGTAAGATTAGATACAAATGCATTGTATGTTCCTGACCAAGAATTCTGTGCTGGTATTGTAGCCACCTGTTGACTGGTAGTTGTATCTGTAACATATCCAGTTATATTATCAGAAGTTACATAATTTGTTGTACTCCATGTTGCACCCTGACAGTTTAGAGATACTGATATTGCCGGAGGCTGAGTATGACTTACACAGTTATAGAAACTAACCTGAGGTGAGATATTACTGCCCACAGGACCTGAAGACTCATAAATATTCATGACGAAATAATACAGATTATGAGTTTGATCAGCTTGAGATACAAATGAATTTACTGTACCTGAAGGTGAAGCTTGTACAGGTATTGTTGCTACAGTTTGAGTACCACTTCCTACAATACTTACATATCCAGCAACAGTATCTCCAGTTTGGAAATTTTGAGTTGTCCATGAGGCGCCCTGACAGTTTAGAGATACTGATATAGTTGGTGTTTGAGGAGGAGTAGGTGCAGGAGGTGTAACAGTTATGGTCTCTACTTGTACAGATGTTCCATTTGCGACAGCTACACTTCCGTTATTACCTGTTACAGTCCACCCAGATGGTAAGCCAGATATAGAATAACTCACAGGAGAAAAATTACAATCAAATATTTGAGAATACGTTACATTAACCTGACTTATTGTACCTGATGGTACGTTATTACTCCTTGTTATATTACCACCAAGAGAACTACACAAACCAAAACCTGAAGAAGGACACGAATATACTGTTCCACTACCTTGAGTCTGACCAATACTTACTGTTGGCATAACTTGATAAGTTGTTGGAGGAGTATTACCGTGAGCCTTATAGTAACCCATAATATCCGCAGGACCTATATATGATCCTGGATTAATTTGTGGTGATTGAACTAACGCATCTTGTAACGCACCGTTATAACCAGAATTCCATACAAAACCATCATCATAACCATTCGTACATTGTGCAGATTGAGCAGATAAATTCAAGTTTGGTAAAGGTACTGAAGGATTTGATGTCTTAATATCTATTTGTAAATTTGCATTATGTTGTGCAGAGAATGTATTCAAATTTGATGGCAGTTGACAACTGGGTGCAGCATTAACCACCACAGGTTTCCCTAAATTACTCATAGCCAAAAATGCTATGAATGATATATTTAATAATACCAAAACAGATATCAATAAATGTATCTTCTTAAAATGTAATTGATTAAACATATACCTTAAGACAAATTATTTATTTTTTATCATAACAAAAATCATATATATTGTCAACCTATAATATTATTCCTAAACAAAATACCTATTAATATCTTACTACAAACATCATATACTAGTTTAAAATAAGTATCTAGTGTAATTGAAATTACCTATTTAGATAGTTATAATGGTCATGATGAAGTTTATTATCAATTTTGAATCAAGAACAAATCTAGTGGCAAGTGCAGGAGAAAGGTTTCTTTCTAAGTTAGTTCTAAAGAAACCAGCACTAGATGTTATCATTGCACCCAATATAATAGACATAAGTAATTTTAAAAGTAAGTTTAACTACCCTATAATTGCACAACACACAGATAAGATTGCAACTTTTAGGTCATCTGGATATGTTTCCCCTAAAGCCCTATCCAAGATTGGAGTAATAGGGGCTATAGTAAACTCCCCTTATCACAGATTAGGATATAACAGTATCTGTGACATAATCAAAGAGAATAAAAAGTATGGGTTATTAACTTTTCTTTATGTGTATAATCAAGATGAATATATTCATTCTATTGTATTTGATAGTGAATACATAATCATAAAGACAAACAATTTAGACGAACTTTTGAAATTTAAAGGTCTTAAACAGAATATCTTTATAGATTACAAAATTAAAGACAAACAGGATATAATATCTATTAGAAACTTCAGACCTGCTGGTCTGGTTCTTGAACCAAATGACAATATATTTAATCTAGAAATAAAGGATTATGCTTGACCATTTTATAAAAAAAGGAAAAAAATATGGATACTTCAAAGATAACCACTGGCTAGAGAGTGCAAGTGGAGAAGTCATTCCTTCAATATCTCCTATTAATAATGAGATAGTAGGATATATGCAAAACATGACAACAGATGAAGTAGATAAAGCTATTAAATCATCAAAAGCAGCATTTTCAAGTTGGAAAAGTCAACCTATGAATATAAGAGTCCAAATATTGAAGAAAGCCTCTAAAATTATATTTGAGAATACAGCTCTAATCACAGCATTAATTATCAAGGAAATTGCAAAACCATACAATGAGGCACTAGATGAGGTAGTAAGAACTGCAGATTTAATATCATTTTACGGGGATGAAGGCTCAAGAATGATTGGAGAGGTTCTAACTTCAGATCTTTTTCCCAGATATTCAAAATCAAAAACAGCTATTGTAGAGAGAGTTCCTTTAGGAGTCATTTTATCTATACCCCCTTTTAATTATCCTTTTAACGAATCTGCCCCAAAGTTAGTTGGTGCCATAATATCTGGTAACACAGTAGTGTTAAAACCACCATCTCAAGGTGGTATCACAACATTAATTCTTGGTGAAATATTCAGACTTGCAGGGTTACCAGATGGAGTCTTAAATATAATAACAGGAGATAGTGCAATCATAGGAGATTTTGCAGTATCACATACTGATATAGCTGGAATAAATTTTACTGGTAGTACCAAAACTGCCTTACATATACAAAAAATTTTAGAAAAAGAAAATAGACTCTTACCATTATTACTGATGGGACTTGGAGGAAAGGATGCAGCTATTGTACTTGAAGATTGCAATATAAAGGCTGCTGCATTAAATATAGCAGATGGTGCATTCACATACTCCGGTCAAAGATGTACCGCAATAAAAAGAGTTCTTGTAGAGGATAGTATTGCAGATTCATTTATAGAAGAATTAAAAAGTATAGTTTTAAAAAAATACATCTTAGGTAACCCTAATGATAAAAGTATAAATATGGGACCTGTTATTAGTGATAAACAAGCAGAATATATTGAATCTTTAGTTAATGATGCAATTTCAAAAAAATCAATTGTTATATGTGGAGGACAAAGAAGTGGAAGATATATAGAGGCAACTATTCTTGATCACGTTAGTCTAGATTCAAAGCTTGCATGGGAAGAACCATTTGGCCCAGTACTTCCTATAATAAGAATAAAAAATGTTGATGAAGCTATAGATATAGCTAACAAATCAGAGTATGGATTACAGAGTAGTGTTTTCACAAAAAACATTGATACTGCATTTGAAGTAGCAGAAAAGTTAGAGGTTGGAGTTGTACAAATAAATGGTAAAGATTCAAGAGGTCCAGATAATTTTCCTTTTAATGGTGTAAAGAATTCTGGTTATGGTAATATACAAGGTGCAAAATATTTAATAGAATCTCTAACAAAACTAAAAACAACTGTAATAAATAAAGTAAATGAATCCAGCCCCAATGTTTGAAAATTCCGTTATAATATCACCTGAAAATAGATCACTCGATACTAAACTCTTTCTAAAAGAATTCCCCTATTCTTGTGGATGTTATGTCTTTAAAGATAAAGATAGTAAAGTTTTATATATAGGTAAAGCTAAAAATTTAAGGAAAAGAGTGAGTCAATATTTTAATATAGGGAATTTGCCTATAAAAACTCGAAAACTCCTTTCTCTTTCCAAATCCATATCATATATTCAAACAGACAACGAAGCTGAGGCTTTAATCTTAGAGAATAATCTGATAAAAAAACATAAACCCAAGTACAATATTCTTTTAAAAGATGATAAGCAATATGCCTGGGTAAAAATAACAAATGATGAATTTCCAAAGATTGAAAGGGTTAGAGAAAAAAAGAATGAAGGAGCAACTTATTTTGGTCCTTACCCAAATGCTTATACTACAATTAAAGTTTTATCAAATTTAAGAAAAATTTTTCCATATAGAACATGTAATTTAAAAATTTACGAAGGAGATGAAGTAATAAAACCACGAGTCTGTATTTATTACCATATAGGACTTTGTACTGGACCTTGTGACAACTTACAGACAAGGGAAGATTATATGAAAAATATAGATAATATAAAGAAATTTTTTAAAAGTAAGAAGCACCAGATCATAAAAGATTATGAAAAAGAAATGGTAAAAGCATCAAAAAAAGAAAGATTTGAAGATGCAATTAAGTTAAGAGATAAAATAGAAGATATTAGATATGTCACACAGAATATAAGAGTAGATTTTGGAGATCCGGATGACCCAGAAAATAGGACATATAAAAATAGAAAAAAAGAAAACATAGAAGCTTTAAAAAAACTATTCTCAAGACTACATATTAAATACAATAATGGTAGGATAGAATGTTATGATATATCTAATATCCAAGGAAAGTATCCTGTATCATCAATGGTTGTATTCAAAGATGGAGAGATGTCAAAATCAAATTATAGAAAATTCAAAATTAAAGCAGATGATATACCAAATGACCCACTAATGATGTATGAAACATTAACTAGGAGACTTTCAAATAAATCTCAAGATGAAAGTTTTTCAGAAATTCCAGATTTAATTGTAGTAGATGGAGGTAAGACACAAGTTAGTGCAGGAGAAGAAGCTTTAAAAAAAATAGGACTAAATATCCCTCTTATTGGTCTTGCAAAAAAATATGAAGAGATTTACCTTCCTAATATAAAAAACCCAATACGCCTAAGACAAACTGATAAATCTCTCTTACTACTAAGACAAATTAGAGATGAAGCTCATAGATTTGCAATAACATTTCACAGACAAATAAGATCAAAAGGAATGTATTCCTAGAAATGTATTCCTAGGAATGTATTCCTAGGAATTATTACTCACAGACTTATTATTAACCAATAAATCATATAGAAGAATAGAGAATATAAAAAATATAATTATATGTAAAGATGTGCAATATATACATATCGAACCTATAAGAGCAATTTCTATATAAACAAGTCTGAAGACTACAATTAAAGCAATTATTGAAACTCCAAATAATAATTTCTTAAGTTTTGGTATAAAAGCAAGAACAAAGGAAAATATGAAATACACTATTCCATAGACCGGTAATGGTAGTGTAAAAAAAGTTGAATATTGACTTGTAACTACATTCGCACAGTTTATAACACTACTTTCAGGACAAGCCAATGATGTATCTGAATAATGGCTATATATAAGATATATAGATATCAATATTCCTATAAGTGATAATATTTGAATTTTATATCTGAGAACAAACGTTTTGAGGTTTTTCATTAGTTATTGAACAAATATCTTTAATTAAATATCCAGCAGAGGATAATATATTATTTGATATTTTTGAATTGTACAAATAAACACTTGATATTATCTGACTCCAATTTTTATTTTGCAGTACTGCTGGTACATACTGTGCTCCAACAAGTAGATATTTATTTGCCATATCTACGAATGGTATAGATCCAGATGATGATTGAGTTACATATGGTGGAGCATCATATTTAGAAAACAATTTTGCTTCAAGCTGAGTCATATTCTGCAATGGTGTATATGAGCCACTTGCTGATGGTATATTGGTTGTAGTTTCAACAGGTGTGAATGTAACATATGAACTTTTATATGTTGCATTGTAAAAAGTAAATGTTGCAGTATTAGGATAAACATCAGAAGAACTAGACGTCATATAGTGAAGATTCGAAAATGTCCCAAATTTTGACAGTGCTATAATTAAAGCCCATCTTTCAGCTGCACAGAAAGGACAATAATCCGCTCCTATGTAAACTACTCTTGGTAAGCTATTTTTTGTAAGCAGAGTATTATTTATATGAGAAATATTAGATTTTGGTGCTGTGGTTAAACTACCACTTATTGCTGAAAGTGAAACTGAACTTAGTTTACTCATTATGCTTTGTGATACTGGTTTACTATCAAAACTTTTATTAGATAATGAAGAACTAGGTGACGTAGGACTATTCTTCCCACCAAGAACAAAAAATATCATTAGCCCCATCAAAACTAAAACAATCACTATTATAACAATGAAAGTATATATTGAAGTATTATTTTGCTTTTTGGAGCTCATAACTAGGATTGTATCAAATTTTAAAAAAAATTAGAAATGTACTACAATGCATTATGTTAGAACAAATTAATGAGTACAAATAAGTACAGTTTAAATAAACAAAGAAAGGTTCTGATTATTGGGGGATCTGGGTTTGTTGGCACTAATATAATTACAAAATTCACTGAATATAAGGTAGGAGAGATTCTAAACCTTGATAAAAAAAATGCATCTTTAGGTATAAAAACAAAATATCTTGAACTTCAAGAACCCATCTTTAGCGAAGTACATAGATTCAACCCAGATAATATAATATATCTTGCATCTTTATCTGAAAATTCTTGTGATGATATAAAAAAAGCAAGATCAATAAACGTGGATGGTCTATCTTCTCTACTTCAAGAACTAGTAGAATACACTGGACTTAAAAGTTTTATATATTTATCCGATTACGGATTATATAAAGATAATGTTCCATTCATTGAATCATCCAATGTCTTACCTTCCAATAATTACCTCCAAACAAAATTAGAAGCTGAACAATTGCTTTTTAAACATCAACAAGAATATGGGTTACCAGTATTGGTTTTAAGAGTATCAAGCTTGTATGGTCCATTTTTCAATCTCAACTATTATAATTTTCTAACAAACACACTACTACAAGCAGTCAAAAACCACACCATAGAAGTTTCAAATAATAATATTTATGATTATCTATATGTATCTGACCTTGTAAGCTCTATAATTGCATCTTTTGAGACTGATTATACAGGGGTACTAAACATTGGATCTGGTATAGGTTATTCTAATATAGATATTGCAAAATATATAGCTGATCAACTAAAGATAGAAATTAAGATAAAGAATAATATTACAGACAATGTATATATAAATAACATTACATTTGCAAAAAATATTTTAGGCTGGCAACCCAACGTAAATATAGAAAAGGGTATTAAAGAGACAATCAAACATATTAGTTAGGATTAAAAATTAACAAATATTTTATCACAAGCTAAAGGATATAAGTGTTAAATAATCAAGTTTAAGAACTATCTCTTATTTAATTTTAATATCTTAGAAAATGTCAAAGGACTTACAATTTTCAAATTCTCGATTTTTTTAAGAACTAATAGATCTTCATCACCAGTTACTAAGTAATCACATTCTTCTATTATTCCATAAGCAAGAAGATAATCATCTTTATAGTCTCTTCCAACTTCTGGAATAGGCTCTGTTATTGGTTTAGGAATTATAGCGATTAAAGATAAAGCAAGAATAAAACGTTCTACAGCTAGTTTGGGAATTCTTTGTGATAGAAACTCTTTAATAAATATTTTTTCCTTAAGTTCTTTAATAACTTCAGAAGGAATACATATTGTGTATTCACCTTTAAACCCTGCTTCTATAATTGTAGCAATTGTCCCCTCTTTTTCTGATGTTAATAAATAACTGATTAAAACATTCGTATCATATATAACATTCATACTTGTAAGATTATGAGGATTTACGTTTAAATTTCACCTTAGCTTGTCTTACTAAATCTTTAAACATTTCACGACTGAGATTATCTGCAACCTTTAATGCTTCTTTGTCATTAAGTTTCTTTGATAATTGTGATTGAATATCATCACGAGCAGAAGAAAGCAATTCCAACGCCTTCTCACGCCTTCTTTGCTCATTGTACTCTTTTATTGTTTCTAATTCCTCCATTGCTATTATAGCAACTGTAGGATTACCATGATTTTCAACTATAATTGCTTGATATTCACCTCTTTGAATTTGTTTTACAATTGCTCCAAAGTTATATTTTACTTCACTAGCTGATAATATTTTTGTTTGACTTTGATTATCCATATTATTTTGATCAATTATTTGACTATTATATTGTACTATTATAGAAATGTCAAGATACTAATATGAAAATTAACAAATGTTTTATCACAAGCTGAAGGATATATTAAAAGATCAATATATTTAAGAATTATCTCTTATGTAATGTATTAGAGAATTTTAAAAGATTTCCAATTTCTTTAATAACAACTAAATCTTTATTATTACTTACTAGGTAATTAAATGCTTCTATCATGAAAGTTAAAAAGTCTAAAATATTCATCACGCAAATATCTTGAATTTTTATACAATTTAACTTTCATGCAAATGTCGTTTTCTATTATAGTTAAGTATAATAGAAATTCAAGACACTAATTTTATAAGGTAATGATCAATCTTTTTAACAAAATTTCTATTGGATATATTATTTAGCAAATCAAATTTTGAAGAATTTTAATATTAATATTAAAGTTCTACTCAAGAAATTATAAACAATCAAATACATAAAGTCATTCTAGTACCAATTATAGCAACTAATAGATTTTGATAAATTTCCTTTTCTAAAAAAATTATTTAAAGGTGGAAAATACACTAATAATGGATTGCACTATAAACATTAACTTGCAGTAAATAATTTATATCAATAAAAAGTATTTTAATGGAATTTTAATTATTTTACTATTCTCTTTGGATAATAAATTAGAATTACAAACAACCAATCCATAATTTCCATTTATTTTTTCAAGAGTTAAAACAGCCTCCTGAGTTTCCCAATTAGTACATTCTAGATTTTGAACAAGGTTAAATTAATTTCTAAGTTTGGCAACTCCATTTGTTTATAGTAAATCAATGCAAATATATAGGCAATAATCCACTCTTTCTTTATGTAGATTTCCCCCTTGGTAACTTCTTATCATAGTACTTTATTTTTCATTAATTATTAGAGAGTCATTCCCCAGTTTAGAACCCACATTCTTTAAGGTTCTTTAGTTTTGATTGTAGACACTAAAGTAAGTCTTTGATCATATGTATAAAGTACCATATTCCCTAATTCTGCCACACTTAAAAGATAAGCATCTATGTAAGATATCTTATATTGTTTCCATATTGTTAAAGCTCTACTAAGTAGGAACTCATTACATTCAATAGTATTTATATGGATTAATGCTTTTATTTTTTCTAATACATCTTGTTTATCTAGAGAGTAATATGAGGTGAGTACCCAAATAATTTCTGCAACAACTGTGTCTAAAAGAATATTTTTATTTTTTTATCTTTTAATAAATGCTCAATACGAACAACTTTCTCTTTATCATCATTAACTAAAAATCTGATAATCAGGTTTGTATCAATAAGGTTTTTTGACATATTTAATGTTGATTGCATCTTTAACGGCATTATCCATTGCATCTATGTTGAAAGGCTTGTCTGATTTCACAGACCTTTTTAAATCAAAAAAAATTCTTACT
>JAJZDR010000053.1 GCA_021805885.1 bacterium
CGTTCATATTTATGTTCATTCTAAATATATTATGACGACTCACTTCTTCTTTTTCAATTCTACTTTCAGTATGTTTCTGTATTAGAATCAAATATCATTTCAGTATGTTTTTGTATTGGACAAGACTAATCGTTGACTTTTACTATTTTTATTGGTATAATGATTGATTTTTGGAAATTAATTATTATGACAGAATATATAGAGATAGAAACTCAAGAAGATCTTACTAAAGAGATTTCTTCACGTTTGGAAGATTTATTTTCGGGGATATCTATAATAGCCGGATTTATTTTCTAATTATGAATAAAACCCTTAATAATAAAAAAATAGTGCTTATTGAAAAAAAATATGGAGGTATATTGGTATCTTTAACTGCAAAAGTAGAAGATAGAGATAATATTATTATACAAACACATTACCTCATTCCTGAATATAAAAGCGATGGCTCCCTTGTAAATGACGATATTAGTACTATATTATTTGGTAAAAACATATATTTAATATCTTTAGAGAAAGATATCTCCCAATATTTAAGAGTATTAGGGGAAGATGTTAAGATAGAATTTTCTAAACTCAAAAAGGCAGATAAGAGTGATATTGACGATTTAAAAAATATTATTATAGAATATAAAGAGCAGGTAGAAAATAAAAAGAACTTATTTTATAATGATTTAGAAAATTTACAAAAAACTGCTAATGGAGATATATATACCTTTGATAGGATAGTTAATAAATTAAGGAAAAATGGTTTTATATTAAATAATGATAAGCTCTCAGAACTCAGAATAAAATGTTATTCTCAATATATTCAATAGTGTAACTTTAGAGACATAAGAATTTCACTAACTAGGCTATTATTATAAACAATGTTATTTTTAATCGTCTTTATTTTTTTAAAACCATTTTTTTTGTAAAGTCTTATGGAATTTTTATTATTCTCTCGTACATGTAAATCCATATTTATCACACCTAAATAACCTGAATACTCCAAGGTTGTATTAATAAGAATATTCCCAATACCTTTGTTCCTATAGTCTTTATCTATAAATATTTCAAAATTACCAGTATTTAAATTTTTGAAAACCCCAGAAAAGCCAATAATATTGTTAGTATTATTAAAAGCACATAAAATTAAACAGTCACCATCATAAATTCTTTTCATAATATCTGGGATGTCTTTAAAATCAGATTTTTCAACAATCATTTCCCTTATTCCATAAAAATCATCAATTTTTGATGAATTTAAATGAAGAAATTTTATAAAATTATATAAATGCAACCATTCTAATTTTCTAATAGTTATTAGCCCTCTACCATTACAACTTATGGAATTAGTGTATCCATTACTAGGCATTTGATTTTGAGGATATATGATCCTTCATTCTATTATAAGTTTCTTTGTTAATTTCTCCCTTATTAAGTCTTTCTTTCAATATGTTTATTGCTTTCTTTTTTGCCTTCTTATTATACTTATCTAGATCAGAAGTTGTCAGGTTAGATATAAGAAAAATAGATATATATATAATACCTATAAGCAATGCTATATATATAATTGTGTTGATAATAGAATATGCTAACATTTATTTTTCTATAGTATTTTTTAAAATTAAATATTCGTCATCTGATATCTCACCTTTTGCATATTTCTCATAGAATTCAAATAAATTTTTGTATTCTTTATTTTGTGTCAACTTCTTGTAAATATAATTATTAGATTTCATTGTATAAGATATAAAAAAAATATAAAATATTAACAGGGTAATAATTAGTATTATTATAAGTATTAGTGATATCATTGTTTTTATATATCCAAATTTAATTTATATATCATTATAGTAAGTGAATAAAAGTATTTTTGCAATAGTAGTATCAAGATTTTTTGATTTTTATATAGTTGTTCCAGTAATATCAATAATTCTACTTTTAAATTTTGGGATTTCTAAATTCTATCTTGCTGGGCCTATACTTGTTATGATGCCACTAATTTTATTCTTAATCTTTTTAATCTTTCAAATAAAAAAAAGCAATATTAGTGACATTGATTTTGATTTAAGTAATATGCATGACCGATTAATATCTTCATTTATTGTAACTATCTGGTTATTATCTAGTGATATAGTTCTGTCAATATATGGTTTAAATC
Source organism: bacterium (assembly GCA_021805885.1). Next base: position 2,144 of record JAJZDR010000053.1, read on the forward strand.
AAGGATTGTTGCATATCCTTTATATGCTGACTCTTATTATTTTATTTGCCACACTTATTACAATATTTTGGAAAATCAGTTTTCACTCCATAATGATTACTACGTTATTTATTGTAGTTTTCATATTTTATAAAGAATATTCTATAATAGTAGCTCTATTAATACCCGTTGTATGGTTTTCTAGACTGGTTCTAAAAAAACATAATATTTACCAATTGATTGGTGGGAGTTTATTAGTATTAGTATTATTTTCTATATTTTATAATTTAGGTCTTATAATGATAAAATAGTTTTAAGGAGAGGTCGCATAGTGGCCTAGTGCGCTGGCTTGGAAAGCTAGTATACCTTTGTGGTATCGAGAGTTCGAATCTCTCCCTCTCCGATGAATATGACAACACCCCATTACAAATGTCCAAAAAATGTTGATATATCTTATAAATTTAGTTTTTTTCTTATTACCATTACTATACTTACATAACATATTATTTACAAATATGTAACAAAATGTTATGAATATTATGGAATTAAATAAAAGACAATCCAAACTTTTAAATATTATTTTCACTCAAAAGTGGCTAGGGAGATCTCAAATGATTGATTTCATATTACAGGGTTAATATTTAGAAGTAGGAGTTTTAGGTAGTACATGTGGTGAATTATTTACATTTATTTTTGTGTTCTTTACTGTTGTTCCAGTTATAGTTTTTTCTTTCCAACCCAAATAAGGGGAGTTTGGATAAAATATATAATATAAAATTCCTCCTACTATCATACCCAGTATGAAGAAAGATATTGCTATTATTAATTTTGATTGAACCAAACCTTTATTCATATACCTTATATTTTACACCTATTTTATAAAATTATTAAATTTTTGTAAGAAATCTTTAATGTTATCCTGTATTGTAGTATCTTTAATCTCTCCAGTATCTGAAAATACATTTTGAGCATTTGGGATGAATAAATCAGGCTTAGACATAGTTCTAGCATTTATTGCTGCAAGGACCGGGCGTAACTGTATTTGTGCTCTTGCAGTCCCAAAATACCCCCCTGACGCACCGCATATGCATATTGGTTTATCATTTAAAGGCTTTTCTACTCTTGATAACCAATCAATAATGTTCTTAGTAACTCCTGAGAAGGAGAAGTTATACTCTGGAGTTGCAATAATTAGTCCAGCTGAATTATTAATTTGCTCTCTTAATTTTTTAATTATTTCAGGAGGATCGTTTTCAAGATCTTGATTGAAAAGTGGTATTTGTGATATATCAAATATATTAATATTAAATATATCCCTTCCTAACAAAACCATACTATCAAGCAACATTTTGTTATATGAGTTTTTTCTTAGCGACCCAGCAAAAGCCAGGATGTTTGGGTTCTCCATATAGATATTATACTATACTTCTATAACTTTTTTCTAAAATATTAATTAAAATTAAATATAACACTTATCATATTTAAAAAGATGTTATTTATAGGAGTTTAATAATTAACTTTTATTATTTTTTAGTTTTTCTAATTCCTCAAGTAATTTTTCATTATGCTCTTCAATTCTATACATTTGTTCAGCCAAAAGTTGTGCATGTCTGTTTTGTAAATTTTGGCCAACAAGAATAATAGGAAGTAATACTAATTGGAGGAATATTGTGGATGTCCATAATACATATTGAAGAGGTGTTGCACCCTTAAATGGGAATCCCGTAAAGGCTATTGCTGCAAACACGAAAGCACAATACATAGTGCCAACTATAGCGGTAATAAATAAGGCTATCTTATCAAGAAATGAGAAGGAAGTCTTATGTTTGTGGTTTACATTTTCGGCCATTTAGTTTTTTATTATTTTATTAAAATAAATTATACGCTTTTTGACAAATATATACTATATTATTAGTATTCGGGAAGCTGCCCTTAGGTGGAACCCTATTTTTAAAAACCTTATTTTAACCTTTAATATAAATATCTTATTGGAGTTTCTGTTTTTCTGAGAATCCATTTCTAACTTTCTTATCCAATAATCTTCTGTATCTTGTGACCAATTCTTTCCTCCAATAAATACTAATGATACTACTTCTGAATATTTATTTTTTATATTTTTAAATATATTATTTTGTCCTTTTTCTGTATGATCTGCCCCCAATAATACTATCCCATTTCCTAATTTTGCAATTAACATATATTATTTCTGAGCATCGTTGTCTCGAACCTTGATATCATTATAACTGAGATAAATGAGACAGTATAAAAATTGATATACAAATCAAATTATGTTAATTATGGATATATGAAAATAAATTATTTAAAATATATAGGTATATTTCTAATTGTAATTTTATTTACTGTATCTATATATTTTTTATTATACCATCCAATAAATAAAAATATAAAACTTAATAGTGGAGTTATGGGAAGAGTTACTATTGGCAATATTATACCTGTATGTAGAGTTGGACATCCATGTATTGTCCCTTATCAAACAACAATCTTAGTTAAAGATAGTAATAATAATAAAACTATAAAAACATTAAGTACAAATAAATATGGAAAATATATAGTAGATTTAAATCCTGGATTATATTGGATAGATGTACAAT
>JAJZDR010000071.1 GCA_021805885.1 bacterium
TGAAAGTGGAATACTAAAAATATCTGATTATATTTATTCCTCAAAGGGGGAATATTTAGGAAGAATAAGATCAATAAAAAATGACAAAGGAGTTTTTATGAAAGAAGCTACAATATCAACACCTGTATATATTGTAGGGCAGAATAAAAATTTATCTATTGGAGATAGGGTACTTTTTTTTGATAAAAAAACAGATTTTTTAATAGATGAAGAGATTACTAATTCAAAAGATGAATCGTTGGTAACTGAAAATGAAGGATTTGAAGATTTTTTCAATGATGACAATCAAAAAAAACAACTATCTATAATTTTGAAGGTTGATACAGAAGGTTCATTGGAAGCAATAACCTCTGCTTTAGGTAAAATAAAGCTTAATAATATAGATATAAAAATTACAAAAGCTGAAGTAGGGGATATTACAGAAGAAGATTCCACCATAGCTAAATCTACTCACTCAATAATTCTTGCTTTTAAAGTTGGGATATCTCCTAGAATTAAAAAAATCCTTCAAGATTCAAGACTACTTTTTATGGAGTATTCAGTAATATATGAACTTATACAAGATGTTAGAGATGCTGCTGAATCACTCATACCTCCTGAATATGTAAATGTAGAAATGGGCAAGATGGAAATTTCAAAAATATTTGTATTATCAGATAAATCTATAGTTCTAGGAGGTCTTGTATATGAGGGTAAAATTATAAAAAATAACAAATGTAAAATTTTTAGAGGTGATGAAGAATTATATGAAGGTAAAATAAGATCAGTCAAACATCTTAAAGATGATGTAAATGAAGTGATTTCAGGAAGAGAATGTGGTATAATTCTCAATCCTACATTCGAAGATGTAAAGGAGAGAGATATAGTAGTAAATTATAAAGTAGAGAAAGTATAAAACTTGGACCTAGTCCTTAATGCTGCCCCATTAATATTGAATAACTTTTGGATCAAGATCCTAGGTTATTGGGGTTATAATGGATAAAGATATAGAAAAAATAAAAGATATAGTCAATGGGTCAAATAAGATTCTTATTGTATCCCATACAAGACCTACTTATGATAGTATAGCATCTGTACTATTGGTATGGCATTTTCTAAGTATCAATTTTAAAAAGAAGATTGATATATATATTCCAAAATTTCCAGAACGATTAGAATTATTACTTAATTATTCGATGCTTCTACAAGAGGATATAAAAAATGAATATCCAGGGCTTGAATACACTATCTCTGTAAAAAAAGATGATGTAAAAATAGACTCAGTTAGATATGAGTATGATAAGTATAATTTTAACTTTCATGTAAGATTACACAATGGTGAATTGGACGCTTCAAATGTTAGTATTAAAAGAGGTGCGTTTTCATATGACACTATTTTTACTATAGATACTCCAGATTTAAATTATTTGGGAGAGATATATAAGGTATATAAAAAGGATATAGATAATAAAGATAAAATTAAGATAGTTAACATAGATTCGCATATTGATAACAATCAGTACGGAATGTTTAATTTAACAGAGAATAATGTTAATTCAACTACACAAATAATTTATCACATGCTTGTTGCGATTGACTCTATAGTATCAAAAAAAGATTTCCAATTAGTTTTAATGGGTATACTTTCAAATACTGATTTTCTACACGGTAAATCTATAACAGAAAAAACTTTCATGGACGTATCTAATATCATCAATAAAGGGGGAGATTTAAATTTAGCAACTATTGATTTATCTGCACCAAGATCAATATCTGATTTAAAAGAAAAATTTGAAATACTAAAAAATGCTAAAGAAGTAGAATTTAAGAAATCTACATTTGTAATATCTAATATAAAAAAGGGAGAGATAACTTCAACTTCACTACTTAATGACATATATATAAAAGGAGCTCTATTTACATGTATATTCGTAGGAGAAGGGATCCAGATCCAAGATAATTACAAAATTTATCTTAAGGATTTTAGTGATGTTATAAAGATAAATAATATTAAGAAATTATACTCTGATTATAAATTAGAATCTGGAATTTATGTCTTTAGAGATATTGGATCTATTGATGATATTGTAAAAAAAATTATTGGAATAATTTAGAAATTATTCTTTATCAGCCTCTGATGCTTGTTTCATTGAAAACTTTAATCTTCCTTGGTCATCCTTTCCTATAATCTTTACTAATACAGTGTCTCCTTCAGATACTATATCTGTTGGATCTTTAGTAAATTCATCTGACATCTCGGATACATGTACAAGCCCTGATATTGATGGTGTAACATTTATAAAGGCTCCATATGTTGTAATTTTAGCCACTTTACCTTCATATGTATGTCCAACTTCAACTTCTTTTGTTATATCTTCTATCATTTTAAGAGCTAATTCAAATTGTTTTTCTTCGATTGCTGATATAGAGATAGACCCGTCATCCGATATCTCTATGTCTGCTCCAGATTTTTCTATTATTCCCTTTATAGTTTTTCCACCACCTCCAATTACTTCGCCTATTTTAGTAGGATCTATTTTTATAATTTTGATTTGTGGTGCATATATAGACAATGATGATCTTGAAGCAGGTAACACTTCAAGCATTTTGGAAAGTATGAACAGGCGAGCTTTTTTTGCTTGATCCAGTGCTTCTTTTAGAATATCTATAGATATTCCTTTTAGTTTATTATCCATCTGTAATGCTGTAATTCCGTCGCTAGATCCTGCAACTTTAAAATCCATGTCTCCAAAATGGTCTTCTGGTCCCTGGATATCAGTTAGAATAACATATTCTTTTGTACTTTCATCCATTACCAGTCCCATAGCACAACCTGAAATTGGTTTTTTAATTTTTACACCAGCAGCCATTAACGCTAGGGTTGATCCACATACAGATGCCATAGATGATGATCCATTAGAAGACAGAGTTTCTGATACTACTCTTATTGCATATGGAAATTCACTCATTGGAGGGATTTGACGTTCTAATGCTCTTTCAGCTAAAGCTCCATGTCCTATATCTCTACGTGATGGATAATATAAATTTCTATTTATCTCACCAACAGACCAACCTGGAAAGTTATAATGGTGCATATATCTTTTAATTTCTTCACCTTCTATATTTTCTATAGTTTGGCTTTGTTTTGAAGATGCTAGGGTAGCAACTGACAAAACTTGTGTTTCTCCTCTTTGAAATATTGCAGAACCATGAGTTCTTGGCAGAATATCCACTTTAATATACAAAGGTCTTACTTCATCAAGAGCTCTTTTATCTGGTCTTCTTTTATTTTTTAATATTCCACCTCTAAATGATCTTCTAAATAATTCATGTACAGCTTCTTCTACATCCTTAGGATCATGGTCAGCATCAAATTTCTCTCCAATATTACTTTCAAGCTTCTTATCCTCACTCTCCCAGATTGATTTTTCGATTTCATCATGGAATTTTGCATCAATTTCCACTAGTAAGTTTTCATCTACTCCATGTTTATTGTATTCTATCTTGTTTTCACTATTAATCTCCTTTAGGAAATCATTTTGTATATCAATAAGAGGTTTTGTTTGATTCTTTGCAAATTCTATTGCATCAATCATTTTATCTTCAGGTATGTTATTTGCTCCAGCTTCAACCATTGATATTGAATCTTTAGTAGCAGATATGAAAAGGTTTAAATCGGAAGAATTCAACATTGCAGGAACTGGATTTACTATAAATTCATTGTCCATTAGTCCTACTCTCAGTCCAGCTACTGGTCCTTCAAAAGGTAATCCTGCAACCATTAAAGCTAATGATGCTGCTGAAATACCTATAATTACCGGGTCATTGATTTTGTCATACGAGAGTACTGTTACTACTAGCTGTATCTCATTTTTGAAATCTTCTTTGAAGATGGGTCTTATAGATCTATCAATCATTCTTGCTTTTAGAGTTTCATTACTTGAGGGTCGTCCCTCTCTCTTTACAAATCTTGAAGAGGAGATTATCCCCCCTGCATATAATCGCTCCATGTATTCTACGGTTAGAGGAAAAAAACCAGGGTTTTCTTTCATCTCTCTTGTAACTACAGTAGCTAGAACAACAGTTTCTCCCATTGTCGCCAAGATTGCTGAATGTGCTTTTGGTGCAAATATTCCTGATTCAAATGAAATTTTTGTATCTTGAAGGGTAGTTTCTTTTCTAATAATACTCATCGTTTAATGCCCAATCTATCTATCAATACCTTATATCTTTCAGGGTCTTTATTCTCTAAAAATTGTAATATTCTTCTTCTTTTACCCACTATCTGCAATAATCCTCTTCGTGAGTGATTGTCTTTTTTATTTTCTTTCAGATGTTCTGATAATTGTAAGATTCTTTTAGTAAAGAGTGCTGTTTGTACTTCTGGAGAACCATTATCACCTTCGTGTGTGGAAAAATGTTTTATAATTTTATCTCTTGTCTCATTAATTAAATTAATCTCTGATTCTTTTTTTTTCGCCATGTTTAAACAAATAAAATACTCATAACCTTAATAAACATATCATGAGTATCTGAAAAATCTTTAGTATATATAAAAGTTTAATTAGTAAAAGAAGCTTGACCTTATGTTATCAAAGAATTTTCTAAAAGTCAATTTTTTGTATGGGTCACATACATATGAGACTTTGGGTGTAAATTCAGTATAAAATTTATAGGTGATAAATTTTTTAATCCTGAATGTACTCTATCTGTATTGTACCAAATTAAATGATCAATTAAAGCCC
>JAJZDR010000081.1 GCA_021805885.1 bacterium
TAAATTGTTTATATTAAGATAGAGCTGATATGTTGGAATATTGAAAGAAAGTTGTGTCATATTTCTACCTAATATTATCCCTCTGTTTGCAACTATAGGACTTTTAATAATTCTATTTTGAAAAGCTAAATTTTGGAATTGATTGTGCTCGATAATTGAAATATAAAAAACACCAAAAATGAAAATTAGAATAATTACGAAAATAAAGGAGCCCATTAATTTTAATAATAAAGATTTATTGACTTTATCTTTGTCTTCATCAGTAGGTAGATTATTAAAATCATCTAACTCAAAATCATCCATAATTTGATTAATTAATATTAATTTTTAACCCACTATTATTATTAGAATATAACTTATAAAAGAATATAACCAGAGAATCTAAAGTGCTTGAAACTATAACAAATATCAAAAATAAATCAATGTATTTAGCATTATTTCCCAACACTATAATATCATATAAGTATAACCACAGAAAAACATTATATGTAAGAGATATAATTAAAACAGAAAAAAAGTCCAAATTGGGGTCTTTTTTGAATAATTTGATTAATTCCAATATAAGTATTGGTGACAAGAACAAAATTGAAGTAATGCCCAAAGGATTAATAAAAACTATATCTATAATCATTCCAATTATAAAAAGATAATATATAATGAAATTTTGATCTTTTTGATACAAAATAAAATACAGTATCGTGTACACATACATTACATTAAAAAATAAAAATGGATATATTATCATTCTATTTAATCCTATGATAAAAAACATTAATATTCCTGTAATTAGTGTATAAATACCTCTTTTCATATTATTTATTATTGATTATGAATACATATTGAAGATTGTAGATATTTATTGCATTATCAACATTTATAGTCTTAAATGTGCTGCTTGGATTGTTTGAAACGTAACTCACATAACCCGTGATGAGATTCTGAGGGAAAGTTCCATCTATTCCAGAAGTTATAACACTGTCTCCAACTTTAACACTATCAAGCTGAGTTACATCTTGGAGAATCAAAGAGCTAGAGAGGCTTCCTGTTAGTATGGCATTGATATTATTTACAATTACAGGAATAGATAAATTTACATTTGATATTAAAATGACTTTAGAATAATTGCTATATGTATATAGTACTTTACCTAAAAGAAAGTTTTTATATACAACAGCATCACCTACTTTTACACCTTGGTTACTCCCACTCCCTACATATATATAACCTAATGTATTGATAGGTCCATAATAAAGTATTTTTGATAATGTATATCTATAGTTAGTATCAAAATACTTTTTATTTAATTGCTCTTTCAAAATCTTATTTTCAGATTTATAAATATTTAGGTTAGCTAACTCAGACTTATAGTTATATACTCTCCTTTCCAAATTAGTATTACGAGACTCAATATTATTTATGTTATTGATATTATAAAAAAACCCTCCTACATTAGATGAGAAAGAAAATATCTCTGATTTAATAGGTATAAAAATACCACTTGTAATATTAGACAACCCTGGAACTTTAGTACTTAATATGATCAAAAGTATTGCTATTACTAACAATACAGATATTTTTTTTAATATATTGGGTGTCTTTTTACTTCTTTTAAAACTAACCATAATTTAGATTTATAAGAATTCTTCAGAATCTGAATAAGAAATATTTTCGAGAAGACTAAGATCTTCTAAAATTTTTGAAGCTCCTAACACTACACTAGATAAAGGATCGTCAGAGACTATTATTGGTATTTTTAATTTTTCTAGAAATAATTTATCAATTCCAGAAATTTTAGCACCTCCTCCAGTAAGATAGATGCCACTATTAGTAATGTCTGCAATAAGTTCAGGAGGTGTTTCTTCTAAAGCTTCAGAAATAGCTTCAATAATAATGTTAAGTGAATTAGACATTGCTTCTCTAACTTCAACCTCAGATATTTTTATAACCTTAGGAAGACCTAATAATATATCTCTCCCTTTTATCTCCATACTTTTATTATCCTTTCTAGGATAAGCATTTCCTAATTTTATCTTAATTTCTTCAGCTGTCCTCTCTCCTATTAATAAATTGTACTTTGATCTAATATAATTAACAATATCAATAGTCATCTCGTCTCCAGCCACTCTTATTGATTTATCAACAACTATACCTCCTAACGATATGACGGCAATATCTGAAGTACCACCACCTATATCAACAATCAAAGAACCAAGAGGTTCTGTTACAGGAACATCAATGCCCACTGCCGCAGCCATAGGCTCCTCAATCAGATATACCTTCCTGGCGCCAGCAGATATTGCAGCATCAATAACAGCTTTTTTTTCAACTTCAGTTATAGCAGAAGGTATTCCTATAACAACTCTTGGCCTTGGTATTTTAAAAAATTTAGGGGAATCTTTATGAACTTTCTCTATAAAATATTTTATCATTTCCTTAGTTGTATCAAAATCTGAGATTACTCCATCTTTTAAAGGTCTTATAGCTACAATAGATGCAGGAGTTCTACCTAACATTTTTTGTGCCTCAGAGCCCACAGCTAAAACTGTTCTAGTTTTAGAATTAAAAGCTACTACAGATGGTTCCGATATAGTAACACCTTGATTTCTAACACAAACCAACGTGTTTGCAGTACCCAAGTCAATACCTATATCATAGGTAAACATATTCCAAAATGGGTCAGAAAATGCCATAATCCTCTATACCAACTAAATTAAATATGGTTTATTTTAACACTAAAAATGGCTCAAAACAAATAAATGTTAATCAGGATACTTGCAAAAACAAAATTAAAGATTGAGAAACCGCTTATATACTCTACTAAAGATACTCTTCCTATAGGTAAAGTTGTGGAAATACCATTAGGATTAAAAAAAACTACTGGAATAATTGTTGATAATATAAAAGACGAAAATATTGATATAAATTTTGCAATCAAGAATATAATTGAAGATAAAAAAAATGATTATATTGACCTTAATCTCTTAGAATTAAAAATTATTAAACATATTATCACTTATTATAATGCTTCTATAAGTAATGTAATATCTCCATTTATTACAAAAAAAACTAGAGAGATCGATTCTAACAAGACTATTCTCAAAAAAATAACAATACCAAACTCAAAACTTCCTATGAATAAAGCCCAGACTGATGCAGTAAATACTATTTCAAATGGAATAGATACTGAATATATATTATTTGGTATCACAGGATCTGGAAAAACACAGGTATATATAAAGTTAATTGAGCAACAAATTAATGAGGGAAAACAAGTATTGATACTTTTACCAGATATAGCGATAACATCTCAATTTTATATTAGATTGAAAGATTTTTTTGACGAAGAAATAATTTCAATAATTCACAGTAAAATTACGAAAAGAAACAAAACACTAGAAAATAATTTAATTAGAAGTGGAAGGAAAAAAATAGTTATAGGTGCACGTTCAGCCCTATTTTCAAGATTTCACAATTTAGGATTGATCATTATTGATGAGTTTCATGACAATAGTTATAAACAAGATCAAGATCCAAGATATAATGCCATACATTTAGCTAAATTTATGGCGAAAGAACAAAAAATTAAATTATTACTCGGAAGTGCTACTCCAAAAATAGATATATACTATAAAATGCTCAAAGAAGGCCACACTATAGTCAGGTTAGATAAAAGAATATCTGAATATAAATTTAGAAATGACATACATACAAACATTGTTGACCTAAATGGTGAAAAAAGAGGTAGTAAAAAAGTAATAATATCAAGAACCCTTGAAAAGAGTATAGATAAAGCTTTAAATAATAAGAAAAAGATAATACTGTATATAAACAGGAGAGGTTACTCTAATTTATATGTATGCAACAATTGCGGACATATAGAAAAGTGTCCAAGATGTGATATCCCACTCACAGTACATCAAAATGATCATACTACATTCTTAAATTGTCATCATTGTGACTATAAAAAATACATAAATACTGAAAATCCTATATGTGATACCTGTAAAAAAGGTAAGTTGAAATTTTACGGTATTGGAACTCAACTTGTTAAGGAAGAAATTAATGAGCTATTCAAGGAAAGAACGCTTAATATCGAGATATTAGACAAAGATTCTACTTCTGGTAATAGTGATCAGCACCTAGAGATTTATAATAAATTATCAGATAAAAATATTAATATTATTATAGGTACCCAATTAATTACAACAGGATGGGATTTTTATAATGTAGGGTTAATAGGTATTATTTTGGCTGATATAGAATTTGTATTCCCAGATTATAACTCTGTAGAAAAAGCCTATCAAACAATAATACAAGTCATAGGAAGAGGTGGAAGAGAAAATAATTCCTCTGAAATAGTAATACAAACTATGGATATTAAAAATAAAATATTACAGTTTGCCCTAAATAACAACTTTGATAAGTTTTTTGATGAAGAAATTGATATAAGAAAGAAACTTAACTACCCTCCTTTCTCAAATTTAATAAAAATTACTGTAAAAGGTAAAAATGAGAAAACAGTTTTCACAAGAGCAAAAAAAATATACTTTGATATCAATAATGCTAATATGGTAGGTATCAAAATATATCCCCCAATTGAGGCAATTCCATATAAAATTAACTATGTATATAGGCTAAACATAATAATAAAGGTTAATAAAAACATTAAAAACATAAAAACT
>JAJZDR010000057.1 GCA_021805885.1 bacterium
TTTAACTATTGATAGAAAAGAATTTGATCTACTAGATGTAACAAAAAAAATAATTGATGACTTTTATTCATATGCATCACAAAAGAAGCAACAGATTATACTAAAAAGTGAACTTACTAATGCACCTCTAATAGCTGATAAATTAAAAATAGAAGAAGTATTGTCTAATTTAATAAATAATGCTATAAATTATACATTACAAGGTGGTAAAATTATTGTTGAGGTGAGAAAGGATCAGGATTCAAAAGGAAATAATAATTTTATTGTGAGTGTAAAAGATAACGGTATAGGTATATCTGAAGAAAATATTAATAATATATTTAAGAAATTCTTTAGAGCAGAAAATAGTGAAGTACAGGTTAAAGGCACTGGACTAGGGTTATATATAGCAGATAAAATAATAAATATGCATAAAGGTAAAATGTGGGTGGAGAGTAAGGAAAAGAAAGGATCAACATTCTATTTTTCTCTACCAGAGAAGATACCTAACTAGTAATAGAATAATTTATAGGAGTGTATTATGGATGAAGTAAAGAGTAAAAAAGTATTAATAGTTGAAGACGATCTTTTTTTATCTGATATATATAACCAGTTTTTTACAAAAAGAGGTTATGTTGTAGTTAATGCCTACGATGGAGAAGATGCTGTATCAAAGGCATTGGCAGATGAATTTGATTTTATAATGCTTGATATTATGCTCCCTAAAAAAACTGGTATAGATGTTCTAAAAGAAATTAGATCTACCGAAAATAAATCCAAAAACTTACCAATTTTTATGCTTACTAATCTAGGATATGATGAGATAATAAAAAATGCTTTCGATCTTGGAGCTAATGGTTATTTTGTAAAATCTAACTTATTACCAAATCAAATTATTGATGAGGTTGAAGCATTTTTTGATAGTAGTAAGGTGGTAATTGGAAGTTAAGATCTAGAATATACAATATATTATTTGATTAGATATTGTGGGACAAAAATTCTCAGGTAATTCAATAAATAAAAGAATTGATACAAAAAGACCTATTTTGGTAGGTATTATAGCGGTACTTTATATCCTAAGTGGGACAGTTCCTTTATTTATTGGCCTTGTATTTATTTTATCTAGTTTTCGCCAGTTTTCATTAACATTAATATCTTTGGGGTTTGCTGCGCTTATTTACGGTGCTGGGAATATAATTTGTGGTATAGGGTTGATTAGAATGAGAAAATATGGCTATATTCTTTATTGGATAACTATATTTCTTGCAATAGTATATTCTATTTACTTATCTTTTATATCTAAATCATTTAATAATGTCTTTATAATATCAAGTATTATTGGTGTTGTAGTATTATTTTACCTTATAAAAATTAGGTCTAAATTCTGTTAATTAAGTAATTATAATTGTTGTTAATCTGTTAAGTAATTCTATTATATATTTACTATGAATCCCTTATTATATGGTATAATGATAGACGTTCTTTGATAATTCAGTATAGAGGTAATACATAAAGTAGAGTTAGTCAAACAAGCAGTATTTGTAATTAGTCTCAAGAATTTGGATCCAAGGAGGTTCTACGGTGAGGATTAAATTCCTATCGGTCGTAGCTATTCTGGCGTTTTGTATCTCTTCTGGTGCTGTTGCTATGTGGTTAACACTACACAAAACTGAGACCAGAAGGATATATCCTAATGTTAGTGTTACAGTACCAGTATCAAATGGATTTGTGAATCCCAATGCAACAATAGGGATTTCTCTCCAAAATGCTCGTATTGTAACCTTAGTTGTAAAGACACAAGCTGGGACAGTCATCCAAGGAAAACTGGTATCTTCATATGGAGGCTCCCCTAAGTTGGGACTCTATAAGTGGACTCCGGTACAATGGATGGCGTGGGATACCAAATTCAACTTCTCACTTAAAGCACGTGGTGGGAAACCAGCACTTACTTTGAGTAAAAATGTTTCCTTCCAAACCCCACTAGAACCTTTGCCAACAGGGACTGTGAATATCACGGTTTCTCCTTCCAATGGTCAGCAGGTGGGTATGGGAGCAACATGGGTTGTTCAATTTTCAGTTCCTATTCCAGTATCTTTGCAACAGACGGTTCTAGCTAGGCTTACTACTACAGAATCTATTGCAGCTCCTGTAGGGTGGCATTGGTGGTCGCAGACGGAGGTGGATGGTAGACCACAAAACTTCTGGCCGATGAGCGAGAATGCTACGTTGTCAGTCAATCTCAACGGGTTGGTACTAAACGGGCAAAGACTTGTAAACTCGCAAATCAACAGCTCGTTTACTGTTTCAAATCAGCATCTTACTAAAATCAGTGCTGTGACTGACCAAATGCAAGTCTACAATGGAACCCAACTTCTCTACACGTTTCCTGTGAGTCTTGGTAGATCTGGGTTTCCAACGATCTCTGGAACATTGGTGGTCCTGTACAAAGACCCAGTGGTGTTCATGAACTCTGCTACTATTGGATTTCCAGGTATATACGCTGAAAACGTGTACCTAGATGTAGCCATTAGTACAGATGGGTACTATATACACAGTGCACCTTGGGATGTGTATGATCACGGTCACTACAACGTTTCTTTCGGCTGTGTAGAACAGAATCCTAATCATGCTCAGTGGTTCTACAACTTCTCCCAACCAGGTGATGTGGTCATCATCTCAGGAACTAACCTTCAGGCAAATGAAACACAAAACGGCGAAGGAGATTGGAATATCCCATGGTCAGAGTTTCAATCTGCGTAACAAGGATCTCGATCCAATGATCTTGATCCAAGGGAGGACCTCTATCAGAACAACAAGAACTTTCAGTAGCATGGTAGAAGTTATCGTATTTTTGTACGGTCCTTCTCAGAGTTACTGATAAATAATTGAGAGAGAGGAGGGGTAGTGTTCTTAAAAGTTAGGGTAATCCCTTATAAAACTTTTAAAACACTATCTTCTCCTCCTCCAAAACATATAGTATTTATATAAATCATCAAGCAGTATCCATGTGTTTTTCATTTAATTATTTGATTTAGACTAATTTTTCTAGTATACTCAAAACCATATGGCAAACTTAAAATCATCTTTGAAAGACATAAGAAGAACTAAAAGAAAAACCTTTCTGAACAATGGTTATAGGACTAGCGTTGATAAAATGACAAAAGCTTATAACAAAAGTCCGGATTCAAAGTCTTTATCAGCTTTGTTTTCTATTATTGATAAAATGGCTAAAAGAAATATTTATCATAAAAATAAGGCTGCAAGAGAAAAATCAAGGTTATCAAAAATTCTTTTAAAAGGTTCTATCTCTGAAGATATGAACGTTGTAAAATTCAAAGTACGGAAGACAAACAGTCAAGTCTCAAAGGTTATAAAATCAAAAAATCTGGATCCAAAGGACTTAGGTTCAAAAAAATAAAATGGATTTTAATCCATCCTCTAAAATTAGAAATTTCTCAATTATTGCTCATGTTGATCATGGCAAATCTACCTTATCCGATAAACTTCTAGAATATACAAATACTATATCAAAAAGAGATTTAAAAGATCAATTTTTAGATAATCTTGAGCTTGAGAGAGAAAGAGGTATCACAATAAAACTACAAACAATACGAATGGAATATAAAGGTTATGTATTGAATCTTATAGATACACCAGGACATGTTGATTTTCAAGGTGAGGTTGCAAGATCACTCAGAGCATCTGATGGGGCAATACTTCTTATAGATGCATCTGGAGGGATTGAGGCTCAAACTATAGGAAATTATCTTCAAGCTATTGAATTAGATATACCAGTTATCCCTGTTTTAAATAAAGTAGATATAAAAGGTATAGATATAGATAAAGTCTTAGCTGAAATTAAAGGTATATTAGGGTTTAATAGGGAAGATATAGTATTCACTTCTGGAAAAACTGGGGTTGGTGTAGAAAAACTTATAGATACAATAATAGAAAAAATACCACCTCCAAAGTGTGATATATTAAAGGATAAAGACCCAAAAAATTTCAGAGGTTTTGTTTTTGATTCCTTTTTTGATGAATATCAGGGGGTTATACTTCTTGTAAGGGTTGTAGATGGTATATTAAAAAAAGGAGATACTATATATTTCTGTTCTAAGAAAAAAGCTATGCAAGTCTTATCACTAGGATATGTAAGAGGTAAACTTGATTATCAAAATGAAGTACATACTGGAGATGTTTGCTTTATAACCACAGGGATAAAATATGTTAAAGATGTTGTTGTACAAGATACAATAGTAAAAAATATTACAGCTAAACCAATATTTGAGTTTGCAAAACCTAAAAGCATGGTTTTTGCATCAATATATCCCACAGATGCGGCAGACATAGATAATTTTAAGGATGCCATTTCAAAATTAGCATTAAATGATTTTTCTTTGGATATCACACCTATTACTAATGAAATACTAGGTTTTGGATATAAATGTGGGTTTTTAGGTCTGCTACATGCTGATGTAATAAAAGAGAGATTAGAGATGGAATACAATGTATCTATTTTTATGAGTATCCCTTCTGTGGAATATCATGTTACATATAACGATCATACTGAAGAGCAGATTACTAGTCCTACTGAGATATCTGACTTTTCAAAAATAATAAATATCAAAGAACCTTATGTCTCTATGGACATTGTTGCATCTCAACAATATTTTAATAGAATTATATCATTCATATCATCAAAAAGAGGAATTTTTATAAATTCTACATTTTCAAAAGATAAAAGTGTAAATATTGAGAGAGTTATAATAACAATTAACCTTCCCTTGTCATCATTAATTTTTAATTTTTTTGATGACTTAAAATCTTTAACTTCTGGTGATGCTTCTATGGATTATTCACTGATTGGATTTTTTGATACAGAAGTATCGAGAGTAGATTTTATAGTAAATCATGAACTTATAGAACCGTTGGCTATGTTAGTTCATAAGGATAAAGCATTAGAAATAGCATTACTATATTGTTCCAAATTGAAAGACCTTATTCCAAGAACTCAATTCTCCATACCAATACAGGCAAGTATAAATGGAAAAATAGTTGCAAGAGAAGATGTTAAGGCATTTAGGAAGGATGTTACACAAAAATTATATGGAGGTGATCCAACAAGAAGGATGAAACTTTTAGAAAAACAGAAAAAGGGTAAAAAAAGAACAAAAAGATTTGGAAAGGTAGATATCCCTTCAGACGTATTTATAAAATTGTATACTTAATTTATCACTTTGTATTTTGAAGTTCATATATAAATTGTTTAAGTGATATATTACCAGAATCTCTAATCCTATATAAGTGGTAAGAGTTTTTAAGATTCTGTTTTGTTTGATTATATCTCTGATCCAAAAGCCCTCCTACGTAACCATCTTGTTTCATCAGAGAAGTTAACTCCCGCTCTTTTGGACTATTATTATCTCTGAAAGGTGATCCTGAAGGGTAGGCTAAAAACTGAATTGGAACTCCTAGTTTTTGTTCTAATTTTTGTTTAGATATTAGGATTTCGTATTGCATAAGATTAGGTGTTAATGATCCTAGTGCAAGGTGAGTTACAGTATGTGATTCAATTTGCATACCCTCAGTTTGCATTTTTTTTATGATTGGCCACGTCATATATTGGTAATTTTTTTTACTTGATTCAATGGATCGAGATCCTATGGATCTAGATCCTACGAATCCTGTGATTATGTTAAATATTGCAGTATCATGATATTGCAGTAGAATAGGTACACCGTATGTATATGCACTTAATCTTCCATCATCAAATGTTAAAATAATAGGTTTTTTAGGTATGATAGTATTATAATAATAGTGATTATATAATTGTACTAGATTTATTGTTTGGTATTGATTTTGTTTAAGCCACTCAAGCTGTTGTATAAATGAAGAACTTAAGAGAGTCAAATTGTAATCAAGTAAATATCCATATTGAGAATTAAAGCTTGATCTTTGAGGAAACGATGGTGCTACCCGATGTAACATTACAATTGGTATGTATTGTACCGCATTACCTTGGTTTGTATTTCTTATTATAGGAGATTGTAAAGAAAATTGTCCCATGTGAATAAATTGGTTATCATTATTTAATACAATTTGAAAGCTGTTATTATAATATTTTGGAATAATATAGTTCTTGTATGTAGATTCTATATTCATGGTTACATCTAATATAGTTTTGGTATTTGTATGGCTAATTATGTTTAAATTTTTAACATATATATCTAAAGGATGATATTTATTTTTCATAAAATTTATGAAATTATTCTCATTTACAAATTTTTGTTTTTGATATAAAGTTAGATTATCCCAAAATTTTTGATATTCTCTAGTTTTAATATATGAAATATCTTTTACTAGAATATTACGATAATATGTACTAGCAAAAAAATTAGAACGCAATAATAAAGCTCCTAGGGTAATTCCAACTATTGCTAAAAAAATATTAATATATCCTAGGTACCAGTACCTTAAATTATTTTTTTTCATAATATATTCATATTTCTATAGATGTATTATAATACATATTGATGAATAAGTTGTTGAATCATATTAAATATATTTTTTTTGCACTGAGACCACGTCAGTGGGTTAAAAACTTATTAGTTTTTGCATTTTTATTTTATAATAGAGATCTTTTTAATTTACATGATGATATTATAGTCATATTGTCATTTTTTGTACTTATAATGTTATCATCATCAGCATATCTTATTAATGATATTGTTGATTATAAAAGAGATAGACTCCACCCTCAAAAAAAATATAGACCTATAGCTGCAGGCATTGTATCTAGAGGGGAGGGATTAATTATATCCATAATACTTTTTATTGTAGGATTATTTTTTTCTATTTTAATTAGTGAATATTTAGCTGGTATATTTATTGCTTACTATGTTATTGTTGCAATATATTCATTGTATTTAAAAAAAATATTAATAATAGATTCTTTAACTACTGCAACACTTTTTGTATTGCGTGTTATGGCCGGAGGTGTAGTTATAGCTTCTGCTATAAATTCATGGTTTGTGATTTTTATAGTAGTATTATCACTATTTGTTTCTTTTGGCAAGAGGAGGGCAGAGATTACAATTATGTCTTTCAAGAATGCTATTGTACATAGGAGTGTTTTAAAATCTTATCCAAAAGAGCTATTAGATAATCTTATCGCAATGACTGCTGCTGCAACATTTATGTCAT
Source organism: bacterium (assembly GCA_021805885.1). The sequence goes on from JAJZDR010000057.1 coordinate 7,183, forward strand.
ACATACTTTTTTCATATAATGAAGACTTGAATTCCCATACTCCTGATTTGATATCCTCAATTTTACCGAGTCATCTAAAAAATCCTCATTGGGTAAAAGTTACTATCCCCATAATTTTTTATATAATTGCAAGGTATATGTATAATTTATATGTTAAAAAAGAAGGGGGTGTCCCTGAGACAATTTGGTATAAAGATAAACCTTTGTTTATCGCTATAATTTTATATCTTCTGGTTACATTCTTTGTTTTATATATAGTTTGAATATGAAATATAGAAATATTTTTGGAATTATCGTAGGTACTAGTGTCCTAGGTATTTCCACTGTAGTCTTTGTATTTTTGAGTCTTTTAATAACTTCAATATTTGCAAGTGCTAATAATTCTGGAAGTAATATAATCTCAGGATGGAAGGATACCTATATTTTAAATAAAAAAACACAAGTTTATGGAAATAACTACTCTATAGCAATAGTGACGATCAATCCATCCAATTTAGCTATATCAGGCGATGTCCCATTATTAATTAAAGGTATCTATTATTATTTCATAAATGAATTGGGTTTTTCTGATATTCCATATAATTATATAGTCTCATGGAATGGACAAGTATATAAAGGCATGTCTGGAGGTGAAGGGGTACAGGTACCTAGGGTACTAGTATCTAGTAATCAACCAAATGGAATCATAACGATAGGGTATCTACTAAATTATCAAAATCCTACTAGTACTCTCACTACATCTGGTAAAACTGCATTAATAAACCTTCTTTCTACTCTAATGCAAAGTAATTATATACCAAAATCTAATATCTCAACATATGGATACCAAATAGATGGCACTTCTCTTAAATTTATTCCATACCAAAGTGCTAATATGAAAGAATCTGCATTGCTTGGATATATTAATAATTTTATTCAACTGTCTAATCTTCCTAATATTAAAGTACAAAAATCATCCTTATATCCATTTGTAATACCTCATACTATAAATATAGTATCTATTTCAACACCTCCAAATCTCCCACCTTCAGGTATAGCTACAATAGGGGTGAAGATTAAAAATACGGGAACAACTCCTATAATAGGTGATTTATCATTAAATACTAATAATTCAAGTGATCTTGCAGTTATCAAAGATTGGAAGAGTGCATCACAAGTTCAAGATTTTAAAAATATTAATATACAACCAGGATCTTTTTACAATCTAAATTTCAATATTCTTGATCCTAAAACGCCAGGAAATTTCAATGGGTCTTTTTATTTTGAAAATCTTATGAATCAAATTGTAGGTTCAAATTTTAATTTACCGCTTGATATTACAGCCTCTAATATACAATCGCCAAGTAATACTCAATCTACTGGGACTATTATAAACCCAGATGGCAAGGTAAATTTATACCTCAATCCATCATTGTTATCTTCAAGTACTTCTATTGTGACCAATACAAGTGTTACAATAATAAAGCATAGTCCAGGTTGGTATGAGGTTAAAATTCAATCAGATGGGAGTACAGGGTGGGTGATATCTGCATACTTACAGAATATTCAATAATAGATGAACAACTTCCATATGTTAAACGATTTAAATAATAAGCAGAAAGAAGCAGTATTAGAGGAAATAAATATTCCTCTTCTTGTGCTGGCTGGTGCTGGATCAGGTAAAACTAAAGCTCTAACTTATAAAATTGCATATTTAATTAAAGAGAAGAATATTCATCCTTCAGAGATTTTTGCTGTTACATTTACCAATAAAGCTGCGTTCGAAATTAGGGAGAGAGTTACAAGTCTCCTTGGTGGACATCTATATTTCCCGTATTTAGGTACATTTCATTCTGTATTTTTGAATATTCTAAGATTGGAAGGAGAAAGAATAAATCTATCAAAGAACTTAGTAATATTTGATGATGATGATCAAGAAAAGGTTATGAGAGGAATCTTTAAAGAGTTAAATATAGATTCTTCAAAGTTTTCTACAGGTGCTATTTTATCAGGTATATCAAAGGCTAAATCAAACTATATATCTCCATCTGAATATATTGGAGGGGATTTTTATGAGGAAATTGTAAAAGCTACATACCCTCTATATCAAAAAAAATTGAAAGAGAATAATGCCATGGATTTTGATGACATACTTTTTAATAGTTTGTACCTTTTAAAAAATGATATTGATTTTAAAAATAAATTTAAAAATAGCCTTAAATACATACTTGTTGATGAGTATCAGGATACTAACAATATTCAATATAATTTAATAAGAGAAATTGCTCAGGATAATGTATGTTTTGTAGGAGACCCAGATCAAAATATATATTCTTGGAGAGGGACTAATATACAAAATATATTATCTTTTGAAAAGGATTTTCCTAATGGGAGAATAATCAAATTAGAACAAAATTATAGGTCAACAAAAAGAATACTTGCTGCTTCTCAATCAGTAATAGCTCGAAATAGATTAAGATATGAAAAAAAATTATGGACTGAGAATAAAATAGGTCATCCAGTAAAATTGTATCAAGCTCTAGACGAGATTGATGAGGCAAGGTATGTTGTTGATAAGATAAAAATGCTTCAATCTAATTTTTCGGATTATGCAATTTTATATCGAACCAATGCACAATCTAGGGTTATAGAAGAGTATTTTGTTAGAGATCAAATACCATATAGAATTTTTGGAGGATTAAAGTTCTATCAAAGAAAAGAGATAAAAGATATAGTTTCTTATTTGAGATTTATAGTTAACCCTAATGATACAGTAGCACTTACTCGTATCATAAATGTACCAACACGTAAAATTGGAACTACATCTTTAATAAAATTACAAGAACAAGCGTCATTAGAAGGACTTTCTATGGGGGAATATATACTAAACATGAAGGATGCTCTCCTTCCTACAGTCCTATCATTTGTTGGTATTATAGAGGATCTAAAAAAACATATAGATTCAAATAACTCAGGTTCAACTCCTTCAGAATTTATAAAATACCTTGTAAAAAAGATTGATTATGAAAAGTATGTTCTACCAGAAGGTGATATAGGTATATCAAGGATGGAAAATATTTATGAATTTATTGGTATGGCTCTCAAATATGAAAATATTGAAGATTTATTATTTGATATATCTCTTGTTCAAAAAGAAGAGATTGAAGAATCTTCGAATGTTGTTACTTTGATGAGTATCCATCAAGCAAAAGGTTTGGAATTCAAAAATGTCTTTATCATAGGAATGGAAGAGAATATATTTCCTCATCAAAGATCTTTTATAGATCTTGAACAAATGGAAGAAGAAAGAAGACTCTGCTATGTGGCAATGACTAGAGCAAAAGAAAGATTATTTCTATCGTTCGCTCAAAGGAGAATGCTTTATGGTAGATACCAAGATAACCCTCCATCTAGATTTTTGTCTGATATAGACCCTGATCATCTGGATTATGATTACTGATTTAGTGTATAGTATTAAGCTAGGGTTAATAGTTTGGATAGGTAGTAAACTGTTATGAGTGTTGATGCTAGATTGATTAAAATACATACAACACCTTGTATAACTTCATCATTAGTAATTTTTTTTACCCCAACAACAATCCCATATGTAGGTAGAAAAGAACTTTTAACATAATCCCAAAGGTCAGATATTACTTTTACTCCCTTATTATCATCATTTTCATGTAAAGAGACTATAAGATCTCTTGCAAGCTTTGTTTTATCTTCTTCACTAAGTTCTGAGTCTTTAAGTATGTTTAGAGTTTGACTTGTGAGGTCTTCTGTTTTAGTGGTCATAATATAATATCATGGGGTGCACTTTCTATAAATCCTGCAGTAGTTATTTGTATAAATTCTGTATTCTCTCTAAATTCTTTGAGTGTCCTAGAATTAGTATAACTCATACTAGACCTTATACCTCCAGTTAGACGATTTAAAGTATCAGAAACTGTACCATCAATTGGAATTCTACCTTCAACACCTTCTGGTGTAAGATTATCTGTATTTGTTCTTTTTTCTAATTTAAACTGTTTATTCATTTCCGTTCTTGAGGCTTCGCCTTTATATTCTTTGAATAGTTCTCCATTTATTTCTATCGTATTGCCAGCAGAAGATAATGTTCTTGCAAGTAAATTCCCCAACATAACTGTTGATGCTCCACAGGCGAGTGCTTTTGCTATGTCCCCAGAATTTCTTATTCCGCCATCTGCTATTATTGGTATGTCAGTAGTTTTAGATGCTCTATAGACTTCATCTATGGCTGTAATTTGAGGTATACCAATACCAGTAACTATTCTAGTTGAACATGCTGATCCAGGGCCTATACCTACTTTCAACGCATCTACCCCAAGCTGTATAAATTCTGCCGCAGCATCATGTGTAGCTATGTTGCCTATTATAAGTACTATGTTATTTTTGAATTCAGATTTTAATTCTTTTACAGCATTTATTGCTTTTATAGAATGACCATGAGCTATGTCTATTACTATGATATCTGCACCAGCATTTAATTCTCTCTCAGCATTCTTCATGTAATCACCTCTAACTCCTATAGATGCCCCAACTAGTAATTCTCCGTTTTTATCTTTAGATATTGATTTATATTTTTCCGTATCATATTGGTACTGTTTTACTTTTTTTATCTCTTCAACACATCTATCTATAGTCATAAATCTATGGATAAATCCTATTCCTCCATATAGAGCCATTTCTATTGCCATATCAGATTCTGTTACAGATGACATATTAGCACTAATAATTGGAGTGTTTATCTTAATATTTTTTGTGATATTAGTTTCTAGATTAGTATCCTCTCTTGATAAAATTTCAGATCTTTTAGGTATGATTAATATATCATCATAGGCAAGACCTAGAGTACTTAAACTTGAATTGGAGGATATAGATCCACTGTTAAATATTTTCATAAAAATTAATATAAACCATGAGTATTATATGTAATATTAGAAAAAAATTCTATAGCTTTGGATCTAGGTTCTGTATACATTTAAAAAAAAATCTATTTGGGGTATTATTTTTGTATGGGAGTAAGATATAAAATTTTTAATAGAGTATCTAAATCAAAAGGATATGGATCTGCAGTATCTGGACCCAAAGGGTTTACATTAGTTGAGCTACTTATAGTAATGGCAATTATAGGTATTCTTGTTGCGATTGCAATTATAGGTCTTGGATCTGCACAAATAACAGCACGAAATGAGGTTAGATCCCAGGCTATGTCTGCAATAAATAATGATCTTGCGGCATATTTTCAAACACAAAAATATTATCCAAGTACAATATCTTTTTCAGCAAGTACACCCTCTTGTATAGGAGGAATAGATAATAAGATTTGTTTTGGTTATACATCATCCGTAGGATCTACTTCTTGGGTTGTAGAGAATACAACGCTAACCGGAGATTTGGTTTATGGTATACCTACTACAGCTTCTCAAACACAATTTTTTTACTTGGTTAATATTAGTTCTAATCAGGGTTCAACATCTTATCCAACAGGATATATAATTGGGTTTTGTAAGGAAGGTGGGGGTGCTAGCTATCTAGAAGGAGGAAACTCTCCAAGTGTTCAAGAATCACAACCTACATCTTCCTCTACAAAACTTACTGTACAGACTAGTCCTATAGCTCAAACTGTGGTTTGTAATTAGTTATGGTATAATTAATCCATGAAAAACAAAATAGAAAATGTTCTAAATGAAATAAGGCCTTTTATATATCAGCACGGAGGTGATGTGGAACTTATAGGGGTTAAAAATAAAATAGTTACAGTTAAGATGATAGGTGCTTGTTCTGGATGCGCTCTTTCTGCTATGACGTTGAAAGGTGGTATTGAGACAATAATAAAAGAAGAATTCCCTGAGATTAAAGAGGTTGTAGAAATAGACTCGTAATGTCAAAGGATAATATTTATAAAACTACTGAAGGTAGAAAAATATATATTGAGATAGACCCTGATATTTGTATTGGGGCAGCATCCTGTGTAGGTATAGACCCTAAAACATTTGCTCTAAATTCTGATAATAAAGCATATATATTAAATGATGATGTTTCAGATTATGAAACTATTCTTGAAGCAGCGAAGAGTTGTCCAACTTCAGCAATAATTCTAAAAGATGAAAATGGAAATCAAATTTGGCCTTAAAAACTATTTTAATGTTATAATAAGTTTATGAAAGAAGTTATAAGTAATAATAAAACATCTGTTAGAATAAAAGACTCTTTGAAAGACGAATATAAGTTTGGGTTTAGAACAAAATCGAAATATACATTTAAGGCAAAAAAAGGATTAAATAAGGATATAGTGGCGGAAATATCATATATGAAGAATGAACCTACTTGGATGAGAGATTTTAGATTGAAATCTTATGATATATTTTTATCAAAACCTATGCCATCATGGGGAGCTGATTTATCAGATATAGATTTTGCAGACTTCTATTATTTTCTTCGTGCTCAAGATAATAATGCAAAAAATTGGGCAGATGTTTCTCCTGAGATAAAAGAAGCATTTGATAAACTAGGGATACCTGAGGCTGAAAGAAATTTCTTATCAGGAGTAGGCGCACAATTTGAAAGTGAAGTGGTGTACCATAGTATTCTAAAAGAATTGGAAGATAAGGGTGTTATATTTACAGATATGGATTCGGCTGTACAACAATATCCTGATATTGTAAGAAAATATTTTTCGACCATAATACCTCCTTATGATAATAAGTTTGCAGCGTTAAATTCAGCGGTATGGTCAGGAGGATCTTTTGTATATGTCCCAAAGGGAGTAAAAGTAGAAACTCCACTTCAGGCGTACTTTAGGATAAATGCTAAGGCAATGGGGCAATTTGAAAGAACTTTAATCGTGGCGGAAGAGGCTTCATCAGTACATTACTTGGAGGGTTGTACTGCACCAATTTATGATCAAAATTCTCTTCATTCTGCTGTAGTTGAGATTGTATGTAAAGAAAACTCCAATGTTAGATATACAACAATTCAAAATTGGTCTAAAAATGTATATA
>JAJZDR010000001.1 GCA_021805885.1 bacterium
TTCATATTTATGTTCATTCTAAATATATTATGACGACTCACTTCTTCTTTTTCAATTCTACTTTCAGTATGTTTCTGTATTAGAATCAAATATCATTTCAGTATGTTTTTGTATTGGACAAGACTTACAATTGACAAAGTAGATTGAATATGGTAGAATACTGCTTGTGTTTATTTTTTCCCACCTGTAGTTTATTTAATTTTATTTATATTACAGGGCTAAAATTATTAATTACACAAATATTAAATGAATACAATTGATGTATCGAAGCGATCGCCAAAATGGCTATTGTTTATATTAGCTTCTCTTATTATCCCCCCAATAATTTTTGCTAAACCAATAAATTACAATCAAATAAAAAACAATTCAGAAAACCATGTTGTAAATAATAGTGTTCATAGCAAAACTATAACATTAACTACACTTACAACAAGAATTAAGCCTGCAGAAAAAATTCAGGAATCTATAATAGGAGTTAAAAAAGTAGTATTCGCAACTTATACTCCTGTAACTTCACCAAATACATATTCATCTGGGGAAAGTACTTACTTACCTACAATTAATACTGCAGCAGCAAAATATGGTTTAAATCCAGAATTATTAATTAGTATAATTTCTTGTGAAAGTGGATTTAATCCTAGAGCATACAATCCATCTGGTGCATCAGGTATAGCACAATTTATGCCTTCAACATTCTATGGAAGTTGGAATATATATAGTAGTGGAGGATTATGGAATCCAACATCACAAATATATGCTATGGCATTAAAAATTTCTCAAGGTGGACTAACCGCTTGGGTATGCAGATAATTGTAAATGTTAGCTATTAGTAGCTAACATTTACTCCTGCAAGATTTGGTATAAGATAGTATTTACCATTCAGCTTTTCTACCATTTGTGCTGCATCAAATTGTACTGCAACATAAGTTGTCTGAAGATTATGAATAGTGAAGGTCTGAGCAATTTCTAAATAATCATTTGATGGAATAACCAGATTTTTAGTAACTCCATTAATTTGCGCAGTAGCTGATGCTATATATAGTTTAATTTTACTATATGAACCAGAAACAAGTGATGTAGAGCCCAAATATTCTACATTAGAGGGTGCACCAATGGATAATAAATTTGAAGCAACATTATTTGTAAGATCTAATGTTTCCCATCCATTGTATTTAGAAGATTTAGTAGTTGTAGCTTTATTATTATATTTGACTTCAACTTTTCTAAAAACTATAGATACATTCTGTGGAGAGACAAGATTTTTAACATTTGTAGCTGCAGTATTAGTACTATCTGTAATACCAAATTGAAGATTCCCCGTTAAATTTTTAGGATATTTATTAGAAAAATTCAATTTATAATTTGCTGGTCCACTATCTACAACACCAACAGGCACATTGTTTTGAGAGCTGCTAGAAGTATTCTGCGCTATCATGATAGAAGCATGTTCTAAAGACGAACCAATTAAAATACCAATCGACAATATTATTGCTACAAAAACAGCAATCCACAGAACTTTTATCCAATTAATCTCCATATTTCTACTGAGAGGATTTGTTAATACATGTTTTATTCCCATAAATATAATTTTTATAAATTACTTACTAGGGTGTGTCTTATAATACTGTACAATAGAAGTATACACCTTTGATGTCTTTGCCAAATCTTCGGTAAACAATACATCTTTTGTATTAATTCTCATCTGATCCATTGGTCCATAAGATAAAGATGGAGACAGATGTATCAAAGTATATTGAGATTGTGAACTTGCACCCTTTGTAGGAGAAGAACTATTTAATTTTAAGTAAAATACATTACCTAAATAAAGCCATTGGCTAGATATACTTTCTATTTTTCCAAAATATATACTAGAAGTAGAATTATTTAAAAAAACAGCCTGATAACCAGAACTACCCTGTAGTGGAACATATGCAGAACCATTTTGTGATCTAACTCCACCTATATTGAGAAAAAAACCTACAATTACTAAAAATACAACTACAACTATAGCTGCAATTGGAACTATCTGAAATTCACCCCCAAACCCTCTATTAGCTTCGGCAGTAACATCTGCATATTTATAAACATTCTGTTGGTTATTCATATATGTAATTATTAAAATAAATATAATTAAATGTCAATACCACTTATATCAATAGTAAAAAATTACTCTACATAAGGGAAATATAAATAAAAAATAGATCCTTTATTTTCAGTAGACTCTGCTTTTATATGCCCTCCAATTTTTTCTATCCCTATTTTAGATATATATAAACCTAAACCAATACCATTATAATTATAATTAAGCATGTCTGTTTTCCTTGTGAAGGGTGTGAATAAATCTTCCTCATTAAGATTGGAAAAACCTATCCCTGTATCAGATATCTTAATAACATAGAATTTATCTTCCTTATAGAAAGATATTGATATGATACCATCTTTTTTATTGAATTTAATAGCATTTGATACCACATTTGAGATAATAGTCTCCAGTATACTCTTATTAGTTTTTATTATCTTTAGATTCGAATCAAAAGAGTATCCTATTGCAATATTATTTAAATGATTCTCTTTATCTACAATGTTTTTTACTAATTCTTCGATATTTATAGATTCAATAGTCATATCTTGTGAACTAGCCTGAAAAAAAATCAAACTAAGTATTTCTTCAATTATTTGATTTAAATCACTAGCACTTTTTGATATTCTATCTACAATCTTTTTATCCTCCAAAGATAAGTTATTATTATCCTTTAATATATCTATATATCCAGAGAGTGATGATACTGGAGTCCTAAGATTGTGAGATACAAGATAGATAAAATCATCTTTCATTCTATCTACTTTATATGACTCATTTTGGAGCTTTACGTAATCCGTTCTTAGTTTATTTAAAGCAGCATTTAAATTTACAAACTCTGGATTTTTAAAATCTGGGGTAAAATTTATATTACCACTTTTTATAGCTTCACTAATTTCTTTAACTTTAAATATATCAGATATATAATTTCTAAATAGAAACAACAGGCATAGAAAAAAAGATAAAATTAGCAACAAAAGCAACCAAGACAATAAAGTCAACCCAAAAATAACAAAATTAAATACAACAAAAACCATAAACAGTAATAAAACTATGTATAGCCGATTTCTTATTGTCATAATTTTAGCCTAAAAATGTGCTTCCATTCTTTGCATCTAAAGATAACACTAACAGAACTATGGCAATTAAGATGTAATCACTAGGTTTAAAGAATAGTCTCATACTAGGAGCAAAGAACCCTAAAGCTCCAAGTAATATTGCTAAAATACCTAAATAAAATAGTACTTTTTGAAAAGTTTTTGATTTCATAAAGATCACCTCCTTTGTTTTGTATATAACAAAAATAAATAACTATTTAAATTTTACTTTATACTCTTCCATTGTATCTTTTATAAAATCTTGTGCAACCTTCTTATTTTCCCATCCTTCCACTTTAGTATACTTATCTTTCATTAGATTTTTATAATTTTCAAAAAAGAATTCTATTTCCTTTAATTTATGTCCATGTAGATCAGATAATTCATTAACATGATTATAGTGAGGATCATCTGCAGGAACACCAAAAATTTTATGATCTAATTCACCAGTATCATCCATTTTCATCATACCTAAAATTTTAACATTAATTACTACCCCAGGAAATGTTGGCTGAGATGATAAACACATTATATCCATTGGATCATTATCATATTTGTTCCAAGTTTGAGGTATTAATCCATATTCAATAGGATAAGGTAATGGAGCATATGTAGCTCTATCTAACATTAAAACCCCATATTTCTTGTTGAATTCAATCTTACCATTATACCCACGAGGATTTTCAACAATCATATATACTGTTTCTGGGAAATTGTCGCTTGTTGGTAATTCATGAAAAATATTAGACATAATAAATTTTTGATAAAATAATCTTAGAACTTGAATCCTAACAAAGATTATTAATCATTTTTAAAAAAAATACAATAATTATAGATAAAATCTATTGAAGAGATAGAATACTAAGAAATAAATCTGTAATCATGTTACAATTTTTTAGAATATGAAAATAAATATAATAAAATCTATATTTCTAGTTATTCTTGTATTATTAACAATCTCTGCAAGTAAAATTGTGAGTATACATGCACAATATTTGACTACTTTATATATAACCAAAGATAGTACAATTCAAAAGGGTAACATCGTATCTAGAAATAATAATTATATAGTTAAGACAACAAATAACAATACTAGTAATATTCAAGGTGTTGTAGTAAATAGAGATAAAAATATCATATATACTTCAAAAAATGGAGTTTTAGAAGTATTAGTTTCTAATCAAAATGGTAATATTCAAAAAGGAAACTATATTTCAATATCTAAAATTCCCGGAATAGGAGAAAAATTGAATGGACAAGGAATATCCATAGGTATTGCTGAATCATCATTTAAAAACAGTACTGCTAAAAATTATAAAGACGTAGAGATTGAGGATATACCTGTTAGTATAGATATACAGTATATAAACAGTAATCAGGGAACTTTTTCTGGTATATTGAATGGTATTGGCAATCCAATACTACATAAACCTTTAA
>JAJZDR010000015.1 GCA_021805885.1 bacterium
CTCTATTGAATGTGCATCAAAAGAAAATGATTATAGTAAAAAGAGAATACTCGAAAGTCTAGGTAACCCAATAATATATGAATGGAGATACAATCATAACCTTATAGGTGGATTACGAATAAAAAAGGATTGGGAAATAATAGACACTTCAATAGAGAGACAATTAAATAAAATAGGGAATTTATAAATACCATGAATGAGAATGATATATTAAAACAAATACAAACTCATATTGAAAAGATTAATACTGATTATGCTAAAGAAGAAATAGGAGTAGTTGATGCAGTGTATGATGGAATATGTACTGTTATCGGTATTATGAATGTAGCAAATGGAGAAAAGGTTGAGATAAAAACCAAAAATGGTAAAACAATCTATGGTATGGCAATGGATCTTAAAGAAGATGAAACATCAATAATAATATTTGGTGACTTTGAAGATATAAAAGAAGGTGATACAGTAAAAACTACTGGAGAAATACTATCAACACCAATCGGAATGGAACTTCTTGGAAGAGTAATTAATGCTATAGGTGATCCAATAGATACTGATGAGCCTTTAAAAGTCAAAAACTTCTCTCCAATTGAGAAGATAGCACCTGGGGTTATAACAAGAAAAGGTGTTAGTGTTCCATTAAAAACTGGATTGAAAGCTATAGACGCATTAATACCAATAGGTAGAGGGCAAAGAGAATTAATAATAGGTGACAGAAATACTGGAAAAACTACTATAGCTATAGATACAATAATAAATCAGAAAGGAAAAAATGTATACTGTATTTATTGTGCGATAGGACAGAAAAACTCAAAGATAGCACAGTTAGTGGAGAGATTAAAAGAGAAGGGTGCTATGGATTATACTATAGTCATAAATGCATCTGCATCAGATTCAGTTACTGAACAATATATTTCCCCATATACAGCAGTAACAATTGGAGAATATTTTAGAGATAATGGCATGGATGCATTAGTTATTTTTGATGATCTTACAAAACATGCATGGGCATATAGACAATTGTCTTTAATTCTAAAAAGACCATCTGGTAGAGAAGCATATCCTGGAGATGTATTTTATCTACATTCAAGGTTACTTGAAAGAGCCGCAAGATTAAAAGATAGTTATGGAGGAGGATCTTTATCTGCGTTACCAATAATTGAAACACAAACTGGTGATATTTCATCATATATCCCTACTAATTTAATATCTATAACAGATGGACAAATATTTTTAGAATCAGACTTATTCTTTTCAGGAATACGCCCGGCTATAAATATTGGTCTTTCAGTATCACGAGTAGGATCTAACGCTCAAGAAAAATCTATGAAAAAAGTTGCTGGATCCCTAAAATTAGAAATGGCACAATTTAGAGATCTTGCGGCTTTTTCTCAATTTGGATCTGATCTTGATGAGGAGACAAAAAAAGTACTCCAAAGAGGAGAAAGGCTTACACAAATACTAAGGCAAAAACCATATTCCCCAATGTCAACTGAACTTGAAATAATATCTATACTAGCAGTAACTTCAGGAAATACTGATCTAGTTGAAATAGATAAAATTTCAGATTATGAAAACTCTCTTCATGAATATATGCAATCTTTACATAAAGATAGTATTAAGAAATTAGAATCTACAAAAGACCTTAATGATGATTTAAAAGGAGAACTTATAAAAGAAATATCTGAATTTTCTAAAAATTATGTCTAGATTAATTGAACTAAGAAGAAGAATAAAATCAACAAAAAATATAAAGCAAATCACTAATGCGATGGAAATGGTTTCTGCGGTAAAATTAAAAAGAGCTCAAGAGTTACTTAATATTAATAAAGAATATATCAAAGAAATTGATCATACAATGAGAATATTAAATCTATACAGAGAATCTTTAGATGAAGGTGAGGAAAAAAATGCATTGTTAGTAATCATAACTCCTACAAAAGGGTTTGTAGGATCACTGGTATATAATCTTGATCTGAGAGCAAAAAGATTCATCAATGAAAATCCAAAATTAGATATTAAAATATTAGGAGTAGAAAAGAAAGCAGCAAGTTTTATATTTAACCTAAATAAAGAAGTAATTTCATACACACCAAAACTACCCTCATCAATATCCATAGAAGATATATATAAAATATCTGATTTGATCACAGCAGAGATAGAGAGTAAAAATATAGATTCAGTCTATGTAGAATACTCTGATTTTACAAATTTAATTACAAATGAAATAAAAATAGATAAGATATTTCCTATAGATATTGAAAATGATAAAAAGGATGAGATTTATTATACCAAAGAAAAAGATACAGACCCACCCTCAATTTATTCTTGTGATATGAAATTTGATGAAATGTATGCTAATGCAATACAATTTTATATAGCATCAAAGATCTTTTATGCTGTTGTAGAATCGCTTACAACAGAACACTCAGTAAGAATGATAACAATGCGAAATGCTACAGATAATGCTACAGATTTAAATAAAGAACTTATATTAGAAAATAACAAGGAAAGACAGGCACAAATAACTCAAGAAGTTATTGAAATTGCATCTTCGTCAAATCTATAAATATGGACAAAAAAAACAACACAACAAAAGGGAAAATTAAACAAATAAGAGGACCTATCATTGATGTATATTTCAAAGATAATTTACCTCAAATAAATACTAAATTAGAAGTGAAAAATGAGGATACCATAGTTTCTATGGAAGTGTCTCAAGATTTAGGTAATAATATGCTACGTTGCATAGCAATAAACCCTACAGAAGGCTTAAAAAGAGGTATGGATGTAATAAACACTGGAAATCCAATACAGGTACCAGTAGGAGAGGAAATTTTAGGTAGAATGTTTAATCTTACTGGGGATCTAATTGATGATGGAGAAAAAATAAAATTTAGTAAATTTTCATCAATACACAAACCATCTCCTCTATACAAGGATCAAACTACAAAAGCAGAAATATTTGAAACTGGGATTAAAGTTATAGATTTATTTGCTCCATTCTTAAAAGGTGGAAAAATTGGAATATTCGGTGGGGCTGGAGTTGGTAAAACTGTAATAATTCAAGAACTAATAAGAAATATCGCATCTGTACATGGAGGATTTTCATTGTTCGCAGGAGTAGGGGAAAGGACAAGAGAAGGTGAGGAGTTATGGAATGAAATGCACGAAGTAGGTGTTATTGATAAAACTGCTTTGGTTTTTGGACAAATGAATGAACCCCCTGGTGCAAGATTAAGAGTAGCCCTTGCTGCTTTGTCTATGGCAGAATATTTTAGGGATGAGGAACACAAAGATTTATTACTTTTTATAGATAATATCTTTAGATTTTCTCAGGCTGGATCAGAAGTATCTGCACTTTTGGGAAGAGTCCCTTCTGCAGTAGGATACCAACCCACTCTAGCTACAGAGATGGGGGAGTTACAAGAGAGAATAACATCAACTAAAAATGGTTCTATAACATCTGTACAAGCTGTGTATGTACCAGCAGATGATATTTCAGACCCTGCACCTGCAACAACATTTGCACATCTTGACGGAACTTTAAACCTAGAAAGGTCTATTGCAGAACAAGGAATATATCCTGCAGTTGATCCTTTATCTTCATCATCAAGGATTCTTGATGGAGATGTTGTTGGAGAAGAGCATTATAATGTTGCAAGGTCAGCTCAATCAGTACTGCAAAGATATAAAGACCTTCAAGACATCATAGCTATACTTGGAATAGATGAATTATCAGATGAGGATAAATTAATTGTAGGAAGAGCAAGAAAAATACAGAAATTCTCATCTCAACCATTCTATGTAGCAGAACCATTTACTGGAAAACAAGGTAAATACGTAAAACTTAAGGACACTATTGATGGATTTAAAGCTATTGTTGATGGTAAATATGATGATTATAATGAATCTGATTTCTACATGATAGGAGATATAAATGAGATTAAAAAGAAATGATAGATACTATAATATACACTCCTTCTAAAAAAATATTTGAAGGTAAAATCAAAGAAATGTATATACCTACACCAAATGGAGAAATAGGCATATTTCCAAATTATGAACCTTTCATATATTCTATATCTCTAGGAGAACTATCTTTTATAGATGAGAAAGGTGAAAAGCATATATTGGCTGTAACGGAAGGATTTCTAAGGGTATTTTTTAATAAAATGTATTTATCAATAGTATCAGGAATTTATCCGCATGATATAGATATAGATAAAATAGAGAGAGAACAAAAGGAAATAGAAGAGTATTTAAAGAAAGAACAATCTAAACATGAAACATCAAGAATGCAGTCGAGATTGTCTGTAATAAAACTTCATATCGCAACACATAATAAACATAAACAAAATTATAAAGAAAGAAATAGTAGTTTGGTATAATATAGTCTTTTCAGATCGAAAAATAGCACTGAAATCTAGAAAGTAAATATGAGAAATCAGATGTAA
>JAJZDR010000088.1 GCA_021805885.1 bacterium
TTATGGGAGATCCTTCATATTCTATAAACTCTGGGAAGATAGAATTTTTATCAAAAGATATTACAAATTTATCTGTTACTAAAAAAGCCTTAATGGGATTATTTCTTTCTTTCCAACATCCAGTGGAGGTACCAGGTGTTAATGTAGGAACATTTTTACATGCCTCATATAAGGCTATACACAAAATTGAGGTGCCTATATTTGAGTTTGCAAGAGATCTAAGGAAGCTATCTAAGGAATTTGGTATAAATGATGCTTTTATTGCACGTAATCTTAATGAAGGGTTTTCTGGAGGAGAGAAAAAAAGACTTGAATTATTACAAATGGCAGTTTTAAAGCCTAAATTGGCAATTCTTGATGAGATCGATTCTGGACTTGATGTTGACGGTTTAATGCTTATAAGTCAGGGCATAAACAAATTAAATAAAGAGGGAACGTCTTTCCTCATTATAACTCATACAAAACGAATTATTGAGAAATTAGATATTTCAAAAGTTAGTATTATGTTTGATGGTAAAATAGTACAAGAGGGAGATGTAGATCTCGCTTATCTAATTGATAAAAAGGGTTATAAAAATATAGGCCACAAGGAAACTTAATGGATAAAAAAAATTTTCCAATATTCAAAAATGCAAAATTTAATGGATCTGAATCTCTTAATAAAGATTTTATATATCTTGATTCTTCAGCAACCACACAAAAACCTCAAGTTGTTATAGATGAAATAAAAAAAGTTTATGAGAATTATAACGCTAATGTATTTAGAGGTTTGTATAGAATATCTGAGGAGTCAACTGAGATGTATGAGAAAACGAGAGGAGCTGTGGCTAAATTTATAAACGCAAATACTTCTGAAATTATATTTACAAAAAATACAACTGAAAGTTTAAATATTGTTGTATATTCTTTTGCAAAATCATTACTCAAAAAAGGAGATATTGTACTATTATCTGAAATGGAACACCATTCTAATATTGTTCCATGGCAAATACTACAGAAAGAAATAGGATTTTCTATCTTGTATCTTGAGGTAGATAAGACTGGAAATTTTACAAACCTTGATTTAATGATGGAAAAGAAACCAAAGATTGTATCTATTACACATATATCTAATGTACTTGGAGTTATTAATGATGTTCAGAAAATTACTAAAATTGCAAAATCTCAAGGCTCATATGTAATTATTGATGGAGCTCAGGCAGCAGGTCATATTAGTGTTGATGTAAAAAAGATAGGTTGTGATTTCTATGCTTTTTCTGCACATAAAATGATGGGTCCTACAGGTGTTGGAATTCTATATGGGAGAAAGAAATTGTTAGATAAAATGGAACCTTTATATGGAGGAGGAGAGATGATTTTGTCTGTATCTAAAGATTCATGTACTTTTAAGGATGCTCCATATAAATTTGAAGCTGGTACTCCTAATTTTGTTGATGTTATAGCATTCAGAAAGTCTATAGAGTATATAAATGACCTAGGGGTGGAGAATACCCACAAATATATTAAAGATTTATCTTTATATACTCATTATCAATTATCTAAATTAGAAGAGGTAGAGATATATGGAGATTCTCATGATACAGGAATTATATCTTTTAATATCCCAGGGATACATCCTCATGATATTGCTACATTTCTAGACGAAGATAATATCGCTATAAGAGCAGGACATCATTGTGCTCAAGTTTTGATGAGAAAATTTAATGTTCCTGCCTTGTCACGTGTAAGCTTATATATATATAATGATAAATCAGATATCAATGCCTTTGTTAAATCATTATCCAGAATAATAGATTATTATAAATAAATCATGAATGACCAGATGGTTAGAGCATATTTAATGGATTTATATAAAAATCCAAAAAATTATGGAAAAATAAAAGACTATAACTTAGTACTTCAAGGTGATAATCCTTTGTGTGGGGATATGATAACTTTATATATAAAAAAAGATAAAGATAAAATCATAGATATATCATTTGAGTGTGAAGGCTGCATTATATCAAAGGCATCGACCTCTATCCTTACAGATAAAATTAAAGGTAAAAGAATTAATGATATAGATAAAGATTTTTTTAATGAAGTGAAAGAGGAACTGGTGATTGAATTATCTTTGTCAAGAATTAAATGCGCTGAATTATCATATAGTATAATTGAAAAAAATAAAGAAAAATTTTAGAAATTTACTTGGATCTAGATTCTTGGAGCTAGATCCTTCTAGAAGTTACCTGTAGCGATGAAGGTTACAGTATCTGAATATGGACCAGATGGAGTTATATTTGAAATTGATGCAAGATAATTGACTGATATACTTGCTGCATTTACAACTGTTGTAGATGAGCATAATGTTGACGAGGATGTAGACATTAATGCTCCAACAGCATTACCAGTTCTGTTATATGGATATTGGATTGTAATACCTGAATATGTAGTTGATGAGTTGATACCATATCCTTCAGATCCCGAAGATAATGTTGTTGTACTAGATACTATCTTATGACTATCCGCAATATTATATAAACCAGCATTAGTATCTATTACAGATATATTAGATCCATTACTTGCATTTGATGATAAAGTTAGTGTATTTGAGGCTGATGACACTGCTGTTGGAGATAAAGTCCCTATATTTAAAGAATTTGAACTTATAGAAAAAGTAATAAAAGGATTTACTCCAACAGAAAGTTGGAGCTGATTATTTGTTAGATTTGATACTGCTGTCCCTATTGTTGTTGTAGGCTCTGGAGAAGTATATTGCCTGTTACGTATCCATTGAAATGAAATTGAAGAATTAGGGGAGTCATTATATTCTCCTATAGATATATATATGGGATTAGGTATTGTATATACCGAAAAAGCTCCAGGAGTGGATATATAGTTTTTATACCATTCTTGGGAGGTATTTGATATCCAAGTACCTCCCATAATACCAGTTGATATCTGTAAATTTGGGTTATTGCTGTTTGAAAACCCTCCCTGCATACTTCCACTTGCAACACTCCCTCCCCAAAAATTAAATCCATAACCTCCAGCCGTTGGAGTATTACCACTCTGTAGCATAAACCCTGCGGCTATTCCACTAACAGCTGTAACGTCTCCTTCAAAAATAAAAGGTGTAGAAAACCCAGTATTATATATTAACCCTCCATTGGAGGCACTTGATGTAGATATAGTAATCCCATTGTTTTGATTGATTGATGCACCAGAAGGTAGTACTTGAGTATAATTTGGTGATATAGTAGTACCATTAAAATTATCATAAAAATTAAATACACTACTTCCATTATCATATTCTCCATAAGTTGAAGATAGAGTTGGAGACTCACCCATATACGAATTAAATGTAGCAGTTGTAGATCCATAATATAGATATATTATATCGTTTGAAGATGCAGGAATAGATGGAACCTTTACCCATATTATAGTGTTTGTTGTATTGCATCCAGACTCCAACCAAGCGTAAAGCAATGTACTTTGATTGGAATCTGTAAAACGTATGTCACTACAATTGCTATTCATCTGGCCTCCGGATATCAAAGATTGTGTATTGAGAGTAACTTTTATCTGATAGTTAGTAAGTGTACTTGTGTTATTTGTATTATTAATTGTAATAGGAACTTCATATTTTGTACCAGAAGGCCCAGAACCATATGTTGATGATGATACTATAACAACTCCCACTGATGCTTGATCTCCTCCTGAATCTGATACTGTTATTATATATTGATTGGTTGTTGATGATACACTGCTTGGATTGGTAGCTACTACATTAGATATTGTAACGATAGTTCCTGCAGATACTGCAGTTGTTCCGTTTGTTACTGTTACCACATTACCTGAAACAGCAAATGTTGCTCCAGACATTGAAGATATTGCTGAAGTTATAGAAACATTAGTAAATCCAGATGGAAAAGTTAAAGTTATTGTTCCTGATGCTGGAATACCTGATATAGAATCAAATGAAAAATTATTTGTTGAAGATGCTGATATAGTTTGATTTGACATAGTATCAGACAAAGGTGTTATTAGTGCGGCGTCTATGTTAGTGAATATTGGGGGTATAGATAAAAATAACATCCCGAATATAGATAATATTACAACAAATTTTACTGAGTATTTTTTTACCATTTCTTTTGAAACAATAATTTTTTATTATGTTTTCTTTTTATTATATAAAGTAGTATAGCAATAATAATTAGTATAAGCACAATTAGATATATGTAATTAAAATAATAGAATGTACTAGAACTTTGAGTGTTTACAAAATGCCCAGGGTATCCATATGTTAAATTTAATGTTGCCGTGTATATAC
>JAJZDR010000041.1 GCA_021805885.1 bacterium
GTTATACTGGAGATACAGATAAATTATCAAAAAAAATAGATGATGCTGATGGTTTTATATTTGTAATGCCTGAGTATAATCATGGTTATACTGGAGTATTAAAGAATATGATTGATACATTCTATAACGAATGGAGATTAAAACCTGCAGCATTTGTATCATATGGAGGTATCTCTGGTGGTATTAGAGCTGTAGAACAGTTAAGACTAGTATTAATTGAACTGCAGATGGTTCCTATACGTGCATCAGTACATATTCCATTAATATTCAATCAGATTGATGATAATGGACTTTTAAAAGAAGAAATAAAAGAAGCAGCACATCTTGATGCAACAGTAGAAGATTTAGAGTGGTGGGCAAAAACACTAAAGGAACCAAGAGAGAGCAAATTGAAGTAAGTACCATATATATAATATATAAATTATGTCAGAGATTTTTTACTTTTGCGGACATGAGCAGTTTCAACCTGAAGATATAGTTGAACATGCAGTAATTGCAGAAAAATACGGGTTTGATGGAGTTATGGTCTCTGAACATTTTAATCCCTGGGTATCTAGTAAAGGAGCTTCTGGATTTGCCTTATCAACGCTTGGAGCCATAGCCTCCAGAACTTCAAAAATAAAAATTATAACTGGAGTCATAACACCTCTATTTAGATATCACCCAGCTATAATTGCTCAAGCAGCAGCTACGATTGATAGATTATCAGATGGTAGATTTATGCTTGGCCTAGGTACAGGAGAGATGATAAATGAAGCTCCCCTTGGATTTGAATTTCCAAACTATATTGAAAGATCAGAGAGAATGAATGAGGCAATAGATATAATACAAAAACTTCTAAAAGGAGAAAAAGTAACCCACAACGGTAAATATTATAAAACTAAAAATGCAAAATTATACTCACCACCTAAACACAATATTCCGATTTTTCTAGCAGCAGGAGGACCTAAATCTGCAATACTCGCACAAAACAAAGTTGATGGAATTATAACAAGTGTAAAGAATATAGAGGATACAAAAACCAATGTTATCAACCAAGCTAAAAAACAAGCAGAACATAATACTGAACCACTAAAATCTATATTTGCAACAAAATGGAGTGTGTACGCACAAAACAAAGATGAAGCATTTGAGTCTTTACTCTCCTGGAGAGGTTTAAGAGTTACATCAAGAAACACAGAATCTAATCCTGAGGTTTTAGAGAAAGAAGCAGATAATCTACCAAGAGATGAAATACTAAATAATTATTCTATTGTCTCATCTAGTAAACAATATATAGAATTATACAAACCTCTAATAAAAGAACTACATGCAGGTTATATAGCTATACAAACAACCTCACTAAATCAGATTGATCTTATTAAAATGTTAGGAGAGAAAGTAGTTCCAGAACTTAAAAAAGTTTAATACTGGTTTAATATCAAAAACATATCATATTAATAGTTAATTTTAGAACATTATAAAAATGAAAGCAGCATTACACATATCATCATTTAGTTTTGGAGAAGATAAGGGTTTATCAACAAATCTTAGAACAATTGCAAAAACTGCGGAAGATGTTGGTTTTTCAACTATAACCGTAATGGATCATTACTTCCAAATAGAACACAATGGATCATATAAACAACCTATGATGGAAGCATATACCACACTTGGATTTATTGCTGCATGTACAAAAAAAGTATCTCTAGGAACATTGGTAACTGGAGTTACCTACAGACAACCTGCCTTTCTAGTAAAACAGATCACAGCACTAGATGTTTTATCACAAGGGAGAGCGTTCATGGGTATAGGTGCTGCATGGAATGAACAAGAGTGTATAGCGTTAGGTTTTCCATTTCCACCTTTAAAAGAAAGATTCGAAAGACTTGAAGAAACACTACAAATTGCAAAACAAATGTGGAGTGATAATGATTCTTTATATAGAGGTAAGTATTATAACCTAGAAGAGACTTTAAATATGCCTCAAGTTCTGACAAAACCACATCCTAGAATATTAATAGGAGGAGGAGGAGAAAAAAAGACTCTAAAATTCGTAGCTATGTATGCAGATGCATGTAATTTATTTTCCATGCTTGGAACAGATACTATAAAATATAAACTAGATATTCTAAAACAACATTGTAAAGACGTAGAGAGAGATTATAACGAAATAGAGAAGACTGCATTGATTAGAATAGATCCTGATAAAGGCTTTAAAGAGACAATAGAGGAATGTAGTGAGCTAGCTAAACTTGATATCACCAAAGTATTTTTTACAGTTCCTAATGTTGCAAAAATTACACCTTTAGAAAAAATAGGAAAAGAATTTATACCTCAAATAGAGAGTCTTTAACTATACAAGATGACTAGTATCATTAACACACATTACTCTCCATCCTAATTTGGAATAGTTAATGACCGTGACACTTGAAGTATCTGTATCTACTCTATATACAATTTTATCGTTAAACTCCAATATATGGTACAATAAAAGATTAATTACAAAACTATGTGTAAATATAGCTACTATATGTTTTGAAGACGAAAATTTAGGATTTTTCAAAATCTCATTATCAAACCACAACGAAACTCTTTTCTCTACCATTAATCTTGATTCTCCGTTTGGCGGAATAAATGAGTCCCCCTGATCTTTAATAGATTGAAGAACTTCTTTTGTATATATATCCTTATCTAGTTTCCCTTCCCAATCTCCAAAATCAAGTTCCTCTAAAGATTCTATATTTGTAATATCATCAGTCTTAATAGATAATATTGTTGATACAATATTTGCTGTATCCAAAGCTCTCTTTATAGGGGAGGAATATACAGCATTAAAAAAAACTCTATCCCTTAATAATTTTTCTCCAAGAGAAACACTGTCCATAATACCTTTCTTAGTTAATCCAGCACCATATGTCCTACCAGATATAATTTCCTTGTGGATATTATTTGTAGCTTCTGCATGCCTAATTAAGTATATCGTTAAATCTGTTTTATCATCAATCATTACATATATAATATATTATTTGGGTCAAAAATAAAAACAGAGAACACCGTGTTTTGACAATATATTATAGGTTTAGTATAATACCTTCATATAAAGATATTATGAACGAACAATATCCATCCACAAATCATTCTATAGAGAGAGCTCCTAATCCTGCAGAATATCTCTATAGATCTCTATTTGATATTTATCTGGATCTAAGAAAAGCCCCACCAAAAGTAACTGAAATTGAAGATCCTGAAATACCTGGTAGATTTAATTACCAACTAACAAGAAGTTTAGAAAATAATGGAATTACTTTATCCTTAGTTGGATATGTTTATAAAGAAAAACATACTGTGGATCCTGGTAGATTAAGATACACAAAAATGGAGGTAATGTTTTTAGATGATTCTAACAAATATAGACCTCACCTATATAAAATAATTTTTGATTTAGTAGAACTAGATAAATTAAAGTATAGAAATATAACTGATGATATAAAAAGTGGAAGAGTAGAAAATAGAAGGTTTGGAGTTCCAGAAATAGAGATAGATGGAGAAGAAGTAGACATCAGAAAATCTCATAAAAAAACACCAGAGATTCAACTTTTAGAAAGAATATTAAAACCTACAATCGATCCAGATACTGGGATACCTAAATTAGAAGAAATAATTCTAGAAAGAGCAATTGCGAAATATTACGCTTAATTGATTGTAATAAAAATCCATTTTATCTATACTGCAACATGATAGTAAAAGATCCTATTTACGGTAAATTTACAATTGAAGACAAAGTTATATTAGAACTTCTAAAAGATCCTAAAGTTTTAAGACTAAAAAAAATAACACAAGGAGGTACTACTGATATTCTAGAGATTCATAAAGATTTTTCAAGGTATGACCACTCACTGGGATGTATGCTTTTAATAAGACACCTTAATGGATCATTGGATGAACAAATAGCAGCATTACTTCATGATATTTCACATACAGCATTTTCTCATGTGGGAGATGTTATATATAAAAAAAATGAGAATAAGGAAAGTTATCACGAGATTATAAAAAAAGATTATTTAGAAAAATCCAATATTCCAAATATCTTAAAAAAATATAATTTTAATATAGATTATATAGAGAATGAAAAAAATTTTACTCTACTTGAAAAACCATTACCTAATCTTTGTGCAGATAGAATAGATTATTCTCTAAGAAGTTTATATGTATATTTAAACAAACAAAACAAAGCAAAAGA
>JAJZDR010000062.1 GCA_021805885.1 bacterium
ATTTGCTGATATTGTTGCAACTTGAGAATAACCCTCTTTCGTATTTGAAATTGCCTTAGATTGTTTTTTTAGATCTTCAACTACTTTCTGTACTCCTTTTTCAATACCTCTTTTTAACGACATAGGATTTGCTCCAGCTACAACATTTTTAGTTCCTTCATTTATAATTGCTTGAGCTAAAATTGTAGCAGTAGTAGTTCCATCTCCAGCTAAATCAGCAGTTTTCACAGCAGCCTCTTTTATTAATGCTGCACCTGCATTTTCAGTAGCATCCTCAAGTTCAATTTCTTTTGCTACAGTAACTCCATCTTTAGTTACCTGCGGAGATCCATAACTCTTGCCTATTGCAACTAATCTTCCTTTTGGACCTAATGTTATTTTTACAGAATCAGCTAGAATATCAATTCCTCTTTTCATTGCTATCCTTGCCTCTTCGTTTAATATTACTTTTTTTGCCATATCTATATATTTACTAAAATATTATTTAAAATGATCAAAACCCTAAGAATCTAAATCCTAGGAACTTGATCCAACAATTTTAATCTAAAATACCTAAAATATCCTTTTCTTCAATAATGAGATATTTCGTATCATCTATTTCAAACTCTGTTGGAGCATATTTTTTAAAAATAACTCTATCTCCAACCTTTACACTGAAAGCATATCTCTTACCATCTTTCAATAATTTTCCTTCACCTAATGATACTATAACTCCTTGTTGCGGAGTTTCTTCTGATAGAGTCTCAGGAATTACAATTCCCGACTTTGTTACTTTATCATCTTTAATTGGTTCTACTACTACATTATTACCTAATGGTTTTATTTTTAATTTAGATTGACTCATAATTTATAATTTCTAAAATATCATATTTGGATTCATTAGGACTTATATGCCCATGTTCTCAGCACTTGCATATTAGCAGAAAAGAACGCCATCTGTCAACATTTAAGAAATCTTTATTTTATCAAAGTTTTATCTATGAAAGCTTTTTTTTAAAAAAATCTACAGTATCTATAGGACAAGGATCCTGGTTATAAAGTACTGCAAGATAGAATGTTATAAAAGATGAAAGTTGTAACATTTCAAATGCCTGTGTCATCTTATCCGAGCCTGAAAGTGCTATATCCATATACTCAATTTTCTTTTGATCAAGAATTTCTTTTGTTATATCCATTCTTAAATTATTCCTCTTTAAGTACAAAGAAGATTTTATAAATACAAATATTGAGTCTGATTGGACAATACTTGGATGACCGAGACCTTCTAAAAGATGATGATTCATTTCTGGTATTAAAAAATACGTGGCTAAATTTTTCGAAGTTTCATTTAACTGATTTGAAAATATATGACTTACACCTTCAAGAAATTCCGACCCTACAATAAGAGGAATCTTATCAAACACTCTGTATGCATATTCTTTGGTTGAGTTAAATTTATCTTCTATATTGATATTATACAACGCATTCTTGTTCTCCAAAAATATTATTACAGCTTCTATATTTTTATCATCATAATCTAGTAGTTTAAACTTTTTTAAAATTGCCATTATACCTATAATTGTGTATGAAGTTGCAAGCCTTGGCTGACGTGCAACATTAAAAGTTTGCTCAAATACATAACCATCCATATTCCCTTTTAAGACTTCTTCTTTCAACACTCCACCTGTGGTTATAGCTACAACATTCTTTGTCTTTTTTAAAGCTTCTCTCATACAAGATATTGTCTCTTCAGTATTTCCTGAGTTTGAAGATAGTATGATCAGGGTTTTACTATTTACAAATTTTGGCAAGTTGTAACCATTCAAAATTATATAGGGAACTTTTATTTTATCTTCAAATAAACTGCCCACAAAATGAGCCCCCAAAGATGACCCTCCCATACCACAAACCAGGACTTCATCAATATCAGTATCTCTGAATTTCAAATCCTTAGTCTCTTTGTATGCCTGCTTTATCTGTTTTGGAATATTTAAAACAGACTCCAAAACATTAGACTTATCTAGTTTATTTATTGCATCTTTATCATTTAAATTCATAGTTCTTGATCTGGAGATATATCATCAGGCACGGTAGATACAGTTTTTACCCTACCCTTCCTGTATACTAAATCTCTTATTGAAAAAATACTTTTTGATATAAGGTCTAATTCTGCATCATTTAGAATGAATGCCACTACAAGATATACTGTTACCCCTATATATGTGGTTATTAAAAACAAAAATATAATATTTACAGTTTTTGTTGTATTTAGCAGAAAATCTAATATTTTATATACAAAATACATTACAACTCCCATAGAAACACCCTCAATAATTTTTTTTAACAAAGGTGAATAGAAATCTTGAATTGAGAAACCTTTAATACGTTTACTTAAAATTATAAGGAGTATTATAACATTGAGTGTTACCGCAATACCACTAGCGAGACCCAATCCTCCAACAGCTTTCCATGTAAAGTGACTCGTAAAATGAATGTAATTGTTAATATTTAAAAGATTGCCTATCGTTGGAGATATAACAGGAAAATTTCCAAAAACCCTAACAAGATATAACGCTAATAGTATATTAAACACAAACATTATCGATTCAACTATAACAGGAGTCTTAGTATCTTTAAGTGAATAGAAAGCTCTAATTAATATTGCAAGTAAAGCTTGTCCTATAATTGATAAGGATAAAAATAGTAATATCCAAGCTGTCAGTACTGTATCATTCCAACCAAATTGACTATTTGATCCTGGCCCAAGTATAAGTCTTACAATAGGAAGTCTTAATACTAGGAATATTATAAATAAAGGTACTATGATAAACAAAGTTTGTTGAATTGTTTTAGATAAAGTCTTTTTAAAAGCGAAATAACCATTTAAATGTGCTTCTTCAGTCAGAGTCGGAAATGCTGCCTGAGCAAAACTCCACCCTACTATGGCAACAGGAAAAAGATACAAACTTGTTGCCCAATTAAATGCAGTTAATGATCCTGGAACAAGTGCAAAAGCAATAAAAGATTCTACAAAATATGCAACCTGTGATATAGATACACCTATAATCCTTGGAAGAGACAGGGTAAATATTTCTCTCATATACTTATCTTTTAAGTTTAAAATTGCATTCTTATATGAAAACCCAAGGTATTTTGCAACTGGAAATTGAACTAAAAGATGGAAAATACTCCCAAGCACTATCCCCCATGCAAGACCATATATTCCTAAAAACGGAGTAAAGAAGATAATACCTATTATAAAACCTATATTGTACAATATTACTGCAATTTGTGTAACAAGAAAACGTTTATAAACCTGTAACAATGCTGAAAATATGAAACTTATACCCAAGATAATAGGAGATATAAAAAGTATCTTCATCATGGATGATAATTCCTGAATATCTTGTGGTTGCAAGTTAGGAATTTGAGATGCTCTATATGATGATGAAAGGGATATAAAAAAGTGAGCAACCTCATTTGAAAATATTATGCCTAATACTCCAATTACAAGAAGTATGAGTGCGAATATATTTAGAAAGGAATTAAAAATAGACCATAATTCTTTCTTATCATTTTTAGCTATCATTCCTCCTATTATAGGAATCAAAGCTGTGTTAAATGTACCTATCACAAGAATATTAAAGAATATTTGAGGAATCGAGTCAGCTGCATAAAAAACATCAAGTTGTCTTGATAGTCCAAACAAATTTGCAAGAAGTGTAAGTTTAAAAAGACCTAACATCTTCGCAATCAAAGTAGCACTCATTATAACTACAGCAGCAGTTACAATAGTATTTTGCTTCATAGATAGCATAGATTGACTATTTTTCCCAATTTTTAATATGGATGGTAAAGTCATTAGATCAATATCCTTAAAAAATTTCTAATAATTATGGCCAAAGTATAGCATTAAATATACCTATTTAAAAATAGCAGAATTATAAATTTTATACAATTTTCTCCCAAGGAAATATCTCTCTTCCAAAATGTCCATATGCAGCTGTTTTAAGATATATAGGCCTCTTTAAGTTAAAACAATTGATAATTCCTAAAACCGAGGTATCTATAATAGAATCTATATAGTCTTTGATCTCTTTATCACTTTTTTTTGATGTTCCGAATGTTTCTACCTCCTTCATTAAAGGCTGAGGTTTACCTATTACATAGGCAAGCCTAACTTCTGCCTTATCTGCCAAGTTATTTGCTACAATATTTTTTGCAATGAAACGAGCGGCATACGCCCCTGATCTATCTACCTTGGTTGGATCCTTTCCACTAAAACAACCTCCTCCAACCCTAGCATATCCTCCATATGTATCAACTATAATCTTTCTACCTGTAAGTCCAGCATCAGAAGATGGCCCTCCTTGATGCCATACCCCCGTACCATTTAAAATTACATCATTTTTATCAACACTAAAACCATATCTGTCTAAAACCTCCTTTATTATAAGGTTGTATATATCATCTTTTACTTTGTATATATCTATATCTCTGCTATGTGGAACTGCTATTACAATATTATTAACCCTATATGGTTTCCCATCTTTATATTCAACACTAACCTGAGTCTTCCCATCTGGATATAGGTATGGCAGTTTTTTATCTTCTCTTGCCTTATCAATACTCTCTGCAAGGCCATGTGCAATCATGATTGGAATCGGCATATATTCTTTGGTTTCTCTACATGCATAACCAAACATCATTCCTTGGTCTCCCGCTCCGTCATTATTTACTCCTTTCTTAATTTCCAAAGACTGTTCAGAAATATATACCTCTACATCAGATTTATCTGAAAAATTAGAGTTGTCTATATAACCTAACCTCCTTATTTCTCTTCTTGCAATACCTTCATAATCAATGTTAGTATTTGTACTTACCTCACCTACTATTATTACTTTATTCTTTGTCACCATAGTTTCAACGGCGACATGAGCCTCTGGATCATTTGATAATGCCTGATCTAGGATGGCATCAGAAATCTGGTCACAAATTTTATCTGGGTGTCCAGAGCATACCGATTCAGAGGTAAATAAGGATTTTTGTCCAGAGGACTTGGGTCCAGAGGAATTTTTAAAAGAAGAATTGTTCATAATTTATATTGTATAAAATAAAAAAATCTCCCATGTGGATCTAAGTCCAAGAGAGATTCAATCTTATAAAATATAGTTTATCTAAATAATTAGATCAAATCTTTCCGCATGGTTGGATGTAGCACCGCAAAATTTCTTTAGATCTTTTCGGTTGCTGGATGGATCATTGAGCCAATTCTCTCCCCATCACTCTTGATTGGTATTATTATATATTATACAAAATTTTAAATCTAGCAGAAGATATACCTCAATTGTTATCCAGTTAGTTATTGGTTATTTCCTTAAAAATACATATTATCTTTGAATCTATATCTTTAGTTCTTTTTTAACCTTCAAAAATTGTTCTATACCAAAATCTAAATCTTCTTTAGTATGCACTGCTGATGGCATGACCCTTATACGAGCTTTTCCTTTAGCTACCATTGGAAATAAAATGGGGGTAGCAAAAACTCCATAATCTAAGAGTTTACTGCTAAAGTTTTTTGCTACATCCTCATCATTAAGCATTAAAGGTGTAATTGGAGTTTCACTATGCCCAATATCAAATCCTAGTTTCATAAATTCTTTTTTTAGATAATCCCCATTCTCCCACAACCTTTTTACAAGATCATCAGATGATTCAAGTATCTCTACAGCTTTTATTAAGGCTGCTGTATCTGGTATTGATAAACCGTTAGAAAATAGAAATTGTCTTGATTTTTGTCTATAAAAATCTATTAAAACTTTTCTACCCGTTATAAATCCTCCTATAACTCCAAATGCTTTAGATAAAGTTCCAACTTCTATATCAACTTGACCGTGTAGATTAAAATGATCAACTATTCCTCTTCCATGTGTCCCTATCACTCCTTCTCCATGAGCATCATCAACCATCACTAATGCCCCATATTCTTTTGCCAACAATACTATCTCTGGTAATGGTGCAAGGTCTCCGTCCATAGAGAAAACCCCATCTGTAATTATTAGAATCTTCTTATATTCCCCATTTTCTTTTTTTATCTTTTTTTGTGTTGTTGCTTCTTTAAGTTTTAATTTTAGATCATCTATGTCTTTATGCTTGTAAACAAATTTAGTCTGCACCTGGGACAGTCTTACTGCATCTATTATAGATGCATGATTAAGTTCGTCTGAAACTACAACATCATCCTTATCAAGGATTGTCTGAACAGCACAAAGATTAGCCATGTAACCACCTGTTAGGACAATTACAGCTTCCGCTTTTTTAAATTGTGCAAGCTTTTCTTCAAGCTCTAAATGCAATGTATTTGTACCAGACAATGATCTTACAGATGCAGTTCCTACTCCATAAGTATTGATAGCATCTATTGCAGCTTTCTTTATATCTTTATTTGAAGCAAAGCCTAAGTAATTATTAGAACAGAAATTTAATTTTTTATCACCGTTGATTGTTAAATATGGACCCTGTCCAGATTCAATAGTTAAAGGAAATTTTCCACTTTTAGTAATCTCTTCAATTTGTTTATAAAAATCCTTTGGGTTCATAATGTTTAATCTATACTAGGATATATAACATCAAAATGCAATTTTCCGATGTTTTTTGGTATAATCATCCCATGAAAGAATCTAAAAAGGTTAACTCTAGAGTTAGCTCAACAAACTACAAAGATATAGTCATAATAATCCCTACATATAATGAAAGATTGAATATTCCAAATTTGGTAAAGAGAATATTTCAATTTGCACCCAATATAAAAATTCTTTTTGTTGATGACAATTCGCCTGATAAGACAGGAGAATACATAGAGTCATTACAAAAAAAGAATAAAAGAATATATCTTATAAAAGGACAAAAAAAAGGTCTGGGTGACGCATATAAAAGGGGATTTTTATACGCTATATTCAAAATGAATGCAAAATATATAATACAAATGGATGCGGACTTATCTCATGACCCAAAATATATTAGAGAACTTGTAAAATATAAAGATAAATATGACATAGTAATTGGATCAAGATATATAAAAGGTGGTTCTATCGACGAAGGATGGGGACCCATAAGGCGTATGAATTCAAAATTTGGAAATTTATTTACAAAAATTATGTTAAAAATGCCATACCATGACAGTACATCTGGGTTTAAAATCATAAAATCAGAGATACTTCCTCAAAAATTCATAAAAAATATTAGGTCAAACGGATATTTATTTCAGGTTGAAATACTATATTTTTTCTATATAAAAAACCGCAAGATAAAAGAAATACCAATAAAATTCAAAGATCGTAAATTTGGAGTTTCAAAACTTAGATTCTCTGATATATTCGAATACCTAGTATCCCTAAGAAAAATAAAAGAAAAGTATAACTAATGAAGATAAAACTCTCCATAATAATAGTAAATTGGAATACAAAAGATCTAGTCATAAATTTAGTAAAAAGTATAAAAAGTTTACCTTTTCTATATGAAATAATTTTGATAGATAATAGTTTTGATTTTGAAATGAACAATTCTGGAATTTCTGGTATAGAGAATCCACATCTAAAACTAATCAGTAATAGTAAAAATCTATACTTTGCAAAAGCTTGTAATCAAGGAGTAATAAAGGCTCGAGGAGAATATATTATGCTCCTTGGTTCTGATACCAAAATTGTAGATAATACCATAGAGACACTTGTAGGATTTTTAGATGAAAACAAAGATTATCAGATAGTAGCTCCTCAGCTTATAAACAAAGATTTGAGTCTACAAAAATCATGCAGAAAATTTCCATCTTTTTATAATATATTATTTAATGATTACAAACTTAAAAATTGGGATCATAGAGATTCAAGAGAGATTGATCAACCACAAGCCACATGTATACTTATAAGAGGAAATGTTATATCAAAATATGGGTTATTTGACGAAAGATTCCCTTTATATTTTAATGATGTAGATTTTTTTAAAAAAATGCGGAAAAATAATATCAAGACATATTATCTTAGTACTGCAAAAGTTATGCATCTATATGGGGAGAGTACAAAAAAATTGGGACCAAAAAGAAAATTACTTCTCTATGAAGGTTATATAAAATATCTTCTAAAGTGGGGTATTTTTTAAGAATTATTCTTTAGCCTTCAGAGCTCTAGCTTTTTTTTGCTCTCTTATTCTAATTCTTTGTTCCTTAGCTTTTCTTTTTAGTATTAGTCTTGCGGCTTTTCTTTTCATAATTATTATACTTAACCTGCATATGTTACAGTAAAAATCTAAAAATTGCAAAAATTATAGTCTACAAACTAAATAAAATATGTATAAAGGATATTACACCTAAGATAAATATAAACAAAATAAATAGAGTAAATATAAAGCAAGAAAAACATCCTCCCATTCCATAAGACGAATAGAATTTTCTTGGGTCCAGATCCTTTGATTTTGATATTGTATGAACTTTTATATCTTTATCTTGCATATTAAACCCTTTTATTAGATCTTCTTTTAAGTTTTCCTCTCCCTCTAATAGGCATTAATTGTTCCTGAACAATTGTTTTATCAACTCTATCAATATGTGTAGCTAATGTATTATACGCTGTATTTGTCTGCAATGGGTACTTTTTACCCGTACTAAAATGATATCTAATATTATCCTTTACATTACCAAGTATCAATATTGGATTCTCCCTAAAATTTACCCCAGTTAATACTTCTGCACTTTTAACTTGATGTAGAAAAATACCTGTTATAAAATCATCTGGATCTATATCTTTTCTCTCTCCAGAATAGTGAGAAATAAGTATAGTACAAATATTAGCAAATAGCGTTCCCACTTTATTAGGTGGAGAATATTTACAATCTGTATATTTTAAATCATACTCTAATAGACCTTCCAAGTTCCTATCCATTCTTATCTCAACAATATTGTCATTTATAAACTGATCATTAACCCTTTGCATTTTTGTTAATTGGAATCTTAATCTTGGTGGAAATACTTTGTCATCTACCTCTGATTTTAAAGCTGTATGTACTTCTGTATCAAATCTACAAGTGAGAGGATCATCATCTGGCTTTATAACAACAAAATATCTAGCACCTCTATAATCAGCATGGACAGTTTGATGAATCCCAATAGCCCTACTTTGTAGATACTGTTCAGGCGTATCACTAAAGTAAGCTTCAATAACAGTCCTCAAATCTCTAAATGAAGACTGTAGTGTATATTTACTCAATTTTGACAATCTACCAATATGATACTTACCTGAGTCCAAAAGTCCTTGAATATGATCTACATAAGCACAAAATATATCCAAAGTATCAATACCTCCTTCTATCATACCCTCTAGGGCTAAAGCCTCTTCATACTCTAATGTCCCTTCCTCTAGACCTCTATAATCAAAAAGCCTTAGAAAAGATTGATCTTGTTCTGTAGTCAATCCTTCTACATGATTATCCATCGTCATCCCATTGAGGCCTTCTTGATTTAAAATATTTATCTCTATCTCTCTTTATTCTAGACCTTTCTTCTTCAATATGTAATCTTTTTTTCTCTGAAATAACTCTTGATTCAACATCTTTCATATGTCTGAATAATATTCCATATGCAGAACCTGATTGTAGAGGATAACTCTTGCTGGTAGATATATGATATCTACTATTATTTTTTATATAATTTAATATTACAATTGGATTTTCACTAAATTTAATCCCAGTCATTCCCTCAGCTCCTTTAATCTGAGTCTCAAATATGCCAGTTACAAAGTCGGAAACATCAATGTCTATATCACCATTATAATAAGATATTAAGATATCTGATATATCTGAAAAAAATATTCCTACATGATTATCTCTAGAGTTTCCATAATCATATCCTAGATCATATACTAAAATATTATTATCATTAGAATAATTTACGTCCATCCTAATCTCTGAAAAATCAATATTTCTAAAAATACGTCCATCCTTTTTTATTCTTTCCACCCTATATCTGAATCTTGGAGGAGTCATCTTATTAAACCAATCTTTCATAAACATACCATGCCCTTCTATTTCTACTCTATGCGTGAAAACTTCACTATCTTCATTTATGGTAGCAAAATATATAGAATCTCGATATGAACTACTAGCTGATTTAGAATCTTTATCTATCTTACTTCTAAAGTAATCAGATGGGGAATCCCCAAAATATGCCTCTAAAAGCAGACCAAGATCTCTATATGCAACTGACATTTCATCATATTTTCTTAATGTTTGTATACTTTTAACCCTTTTATATTTTGGATCTCTAGATAAAGCCTTAATACGAGCTCCATACTTTTGAAACTGTGCTATTGTATCTATTCCTCCTTGTATCATACTTTCTATATCCAAAGCTTCTTGATACTTTAATGTACCCTCCTCTAAATCCTGATAATTAAAAAACCTTAAAAAAGATTCTTCCCTAAAAGGTTCTACTTGTTGTGGAACTGCTTCTTGCATAATAAATTGGTATTTTAGCACAAATTTGGACAATATTATAATACTATAGACGGATCTTTGTGAAAATCTTTAAAATTTATAAACTTAAAGAAATTTAGTTCCTCTTTATACTTTTTTGTATCCATAAAATATGACACTTTATCTTTCAAAAATTTCTCTCTATATAAGTCTGGAGTTAGAAATATAACAAATGGGTTTTTCTTAAAATACTTTAAGTACTCATAGGAAAGATAGAAAGCAGAATAAGTATCTATCTTTTCAAATATACGAAAAGAACTCTCTGTAGCCATATCAAGTTCTAAAAATATATTATAGAGACCAAGTATACAAAAACCATCTGGTTTTAAAGTATATGATCTATTATTATATTTAAATTTAAATATCAAATTCAAATCTGATACCCAATCTTCAAACTCCAGATTATTATCAATAGAATATTTTTTTAATCTAAGAAAAAAATTATTAGCTTCTACATTATGATTAAGATATAGTTTTATAATATCCTTATCAGCTTTTATATATCTATCCTTAGATCCATATTCTTTGGATCCTACAATCAAGTGACCTTTTTTTGTAGTATAAAAATACCTTACATTACTATTTACAAAGAATACTGGTTTAGTTATAAAATCCAAAAGGTTATCTTTATACAGTACAGACACTACACTTCTCACCTTTCTTAAATCAATCTTAAAATAATCGGCTATATTTTGTGATGATAAAAATGGGTGACTATCTATAAAATCAAGTATTTTTCCAAGATCATTTTTATTTAAATTTTCCATTAGACGATATTGTAAAAATATTATTATCCAAAATTTTCACATACAGACAATATTTAGGTATATCTTCTATCTCAACATTAAAATATTTAGATAATCTAACTCTTGATTTTTCTCCTTGTTTAAACATATAAAATATACCAGAATTCTCTATTATCGCATCTGCTATAGATTTTGGTATCTGCGTTAGATATTGATTAGATATATTAATTGAAACTTTAAATTTCCTACTTTCTGAAAAAAGAAACAGAAAACTATCTGATACAAAATTCTGGAACTCATCAATATATAAATATAC
Source organism: bacterium (assembly GCA_021805885.1). The sequence goes on from JAJZDR010000062.1 coordinate 11,563, forward strand.
CTCAGGTCCCCCATTTTTTATGATGATCTCATTCTGTATTTGGGATACAAGCAATGATCCTAAAAATTTTGAATTCTCATCTCCTATGACACTTTTTTTAAGATCAAATAATATAACCTTTTCCTGTAACATTGATTTTTTAAAATTTAACTGTTCATGTGCCCCTGATAAAAACTCTCTAAGTATTCTATCCGATTTTATTCTCCCTATTTTATTTAAAATTGGCGCTATCTTCTCATTCCTTGATCTTTGGTCCCAACTTTTATATATAGTATCGAAATAATATTTAACCTCTACATCCTCTATATTTTGTAACACTTGCAACCTAAAATGCTCATCCGTCAAAAACTCCTCTATATCTGGTATAGAATAATTTACATTTACTCTATCACCAGATTTATTAGAATCGTTATACAAAATTAATGCATATAAAGATCTACGTAGTATATCTTCACTTTGAGGTCCCCAGAAATCTTTATATAAATTATGAAACACAGAAACAATACTATCCACCAACAAAGAGATATCCATATTATTTAAATTCAAAAGAGGATTAAAAGAATATTTCAGATTTTTAAAATCAACTAAGTATAAGTCCCCTTTCTTATCATTTGGGTAAAACTTAAATATTCTATCAACAAGATCGTGGGGATCTAATACTATAACAGAATGCCCATTATATATATCCTGCAGAATAAGATTCACAAGAAAAGTAGATTTTCCAACACCTGTCTTTCCAATAGTGTATGAATGATTCAATCTCATATCATCAGATATATATACCTCTCTATTCATGTTTCTAGATGCATCTTTAAAATATCCAAGCATAGACCCATGAGGTTTAAAGAAAATTTGGTCTGGCATTATTGAAACTTCTTCTTTATCTATATCTTTTTTATATCCTCCCTCTCTAATAAAATTCATCACATTACCGATATCTTTATTTTGAATAATTAGATGCGGAATCCCTATCTTATATATTGCCCTTATTCTCTCAATTAAAATTTCATCATCTGACTCAATAGTGAGATATCCGAAAGATGACTTTTTGAACATAAGTGGGTTAATAACATTAAATCTTATTCTGAAATCTTTTTCTTCATATAGTACAGGTATAACTTTAGTAAAACTTTCCTTACTTGTATCAACCAACATTCTGCTTTTTACCCTGAAATATTTTTTAAGTGGTCTATCTGCGATGGAACTGGTTTCATGGGAACTGGTTTCATGGGAATTGGTTCCAGGGGAATTGGTTCCAGGGGAACTAGTTCCAGGTAAGTTCAAATTTGGATAAAATGAATGTATCAAATCTAGAACAAATTGATGCTTTGATTTTGAAACTATGAGATTTCCAAAAACCTCTCCAGAGCTTCTTTCAAGCTGCATTGAGAAAGGCTCATACATAGACAAACGCTGAAAAAACTCTTCTGAACTTTCTTCTTTTACACTCCCAAACCTTATACTTTCTCCTCCAACTACACGAGAGCGGAAAAAAGATAGAACTAGAAAAGTAATTAATAGTATTAATGATATAAGGTATAGGAGAAAGTATAGAGGATGAATTGAGTATGCTATA
>JAJZDR010000075.1 GCA_021805885.1 bacterium
TAAAGTTAACGATGTTTTAGAAGGAGTTGTTACTGGAGTGACTCCATATGGATTATTTGTTACAGCACAAGGACTTGAAGGGTTAGTTCACCTTTCAGAAATATCTTGGGATAAAGTGTCTGACCCTAATGATTTTTATAAAGTTGGAGACGTAGTAAAAGTACAAATGATAGGTATGGGAGATGATGGGAAAAGAGTGGCTTACTCAATTAAGAGACTACAGAAAGATACCTGGGATAGTATAATTTCTCAATATAAAGTAGGACAAGTTGTTAAAGGTACTGTACAAAAGATAGTTGACTATGGAGTATTTGTTCGCATAGCAGATGGTGTTAATGGACTAATCCATATTTCTGAATTGTCTGATGATCAAGTATCTGATCCTTCAGAAGTAGTGAAAATTGGAGACAATATTGACCTTAAAGTTCTTTCAATTTCTCCTGTTGAGAGACACTTAGGATTGAGTTTAAAAAAAGCTAAATCCAAATCAAAACAATAAAATTCTTAGGATTCAAATCCATTTTCTATATAAAATTTCAATATGTTATAATATGCATATGAATGAGCAAGATAATAGTTTAACAAAATTATCAAATAACGCTATTAAGGCTATAAGGTTAGCGTATGAATATGCACTAAATGTTAATGCTAAAGAGTTAGATATAAAGTATTTAGTTCTTGCCATAATAAATAATAAAGAGAATATAGTTTCAAAAGCTATGGAGAATATCAATTTTAATTCTTCTATATCTTTTGAGAATATAGATAATATAACTTCTTCAGGTAGGAAAACAAAAAAAAGTAGTAATATTGATTTATCAGATGATTTTAAAGAAGTTATCACAGGAGCGTACTATTTAGCAAAAAAATTTAACCATGTTTATGTTGGCACAGAACATTTATTTTTATCTATTATGAGGCAAGAAGATAATTATTTTGTTAAGGAATTGAAAAAATATGGAATAGACTATGAATCTGCATATAATATTATTTTTAGTTATGGTAATTATCCTCCAGGTGTTTTTTTTCAAAAAGATAATGAAAGTAATTCTTTAATTCCCATAGAAAATCAAAGGGCTATTATTAATACAATAGCTACTAATTTAAATAAAACTGTACGGGAAAAAGGAAGTGCAGAAATAGTGGGAAGAGGTGAAGAAATTGATAGAATAATTCACATATTGTCAAGGAAAAATAAAAATAACCCTATTTTGATTGGTGAAGCAGGTGTCGGAAAAACATTTCTGGTAGAAGCTTTAGCTTCAAGAATTGTCCAGAATAAAGTACCAGAGAACCTTAGAAATTTTGAGATATGGAGCTTGGATATATCAAAATTAATGATGTCTACAGAGATGAGAGGTGAGTTAGAAGGTAAAATCAATATGGTTATGGATGAAGTGAAATCGAGGAAAAATATTATAATTTTTATTGATGAAATACATATGATTTTTAATTCTAGTGGAAATGCTTCTAATAACGATATAGCTAATATATTAAAACCTCATTTAACAAGTGAATATCTAAGATGTATTGGTGCAACAACATTATATGAATATCAGAGATATTTTGAGGGTGATGCAGCTCTGAACAGAAGATTTCTGCCTGTAAAAGTTAAAGAGTTATCTATTGATGATTCTGTTAAAGTATTATCTGGTATAAAGAAAGACATTGAGAGTTTCCATAATATTAAAATAAATAAAGATGCTATACCAACATCAGTATATCTTTCTGATAGGTTTATAGTAGATAGATTTTTGCCTGACAAGGCTATAGATTTACTGGAAGAAGCTGCTACTGCTAAAAATTTAGAAGATAATAGGTATTCTAAGAAGATTTCTAATATCAGAGACAATATTAAAGCTATTCAAGAAAAAAAAGAAAAATATCTAGAGGGGCAAAAGTATCTTCAATCGATGTATTTAAGAGAAAAGGAAAGAATATTAAATCAAGAGATGCTTAATATAAAGAATAATGATCTTTTTTATGGAAGAGAAGTAATGCCTGAAGATATAGTAAGGGTGGTTTCGAAATGGACAGATATACCAGTCTATAATATATCAAATAGTAATCTTTCACAGATGAAGTCTATAAATAGAGAAATAAGAAAGGAGATTATAGGTCAAGATAATGCAGTTACCAGGGTAGTAGATATATTAAAAAGTGCGAGAGCAGGATTTAGAGATGAAAAAAGACCACTAGGTACATTTCTATTTTTAGGTCCTACTGGTGTTGGTAAAACAGAACTAGCAAAACAAGTTGCTATGAAATATATGGGAAGTTCTAAGTCACTTATACAACTAGATATGTCAGAGTATATGGAGGCCCATAGTATATCAAAGTTTATCGGTTCTCCTCCTGGGTATGTTGGTTATCAAGAGGGAGGGAGGCTTACTGAATCTGTAAAAAACAAACCTTATTCAGTAGTACTTTTTGATGAGATTGAGAAAGCACACCCTGATATTTTAAATATATTGCTTCAGGTTATGGAAGAAGGACATTTAACTGATAGTAGAGGTCGTTTTGTAAATTTCAAAAATACTATTATAATACTTACATCAAATATTGGATCTGATTTAATTGAGAATAGCAATATTCTTGGATTTGATGTAGATATAGATATTGAAGAAAAGACAGCTGTTATTGATGAATATGAAAAAATGGAATCTCAAGCATTAATGAAATTGAAGGAATATTTGTTGCCTGAGTTCCTAAATAGAATAGATGACGTTATTATCTTTAGGTCATTAAGTAAAAAGGATGCCTTAAAAATAGTTAGGAAGTTGGCTTATGAGTCTAAAAATAAGTTGGCAAAAATGAATATAGATATAGAGTATTCAGAAAATTTTTTGAAATACATTGCAGAAAAGGGTTTTAGTGAAGAATTTGGTGTAAGACAATTAAAAAGGATATTTAATAAGCATACGGAAACAACTTTGGCTAGCTATTTTATGGACACCAATGTAAATAATGATAATCAATTCCATGATAAACAACTAATAATGGATTATGATCCAAACAGTAAAGTTGTATTAATAAATAACAAATAAACAACTTATCCACATAAAATTTTACCCAAACAACTTATCCACATTTAACATAAATGCTGTTATTATAATATATTTCCGTATGGTATTTCAAATTTAAGATTATAGGCTTGACAAAAAAAAGATTATGGGATACAATAATATTGTTCTTTAAAATTAGTTTTAATAATAAATGTACTTCCCTGGGTCTGGTTAGTAAAAGAAGCTTTGCTGGTCCCATGGAAGTACATTTATTATTGGGATCGGTGGGGGGCAGTACCGATCCCTTTTTTTTTGCCCACTTACTTTTTTAAAATTAAAATATTAATTTGACTTACAATAAGAATTGCTCTATAATCTTAGATACTCAAAAGAGGTCAAAGACAATAGGATTTATACAGGTATTCTGTGTAAATTAAAATTCTCCTATTTAGACTTTCGCAAGGTTTATTTGTCTTATCAGCTTCCTTTTGGAAGTTTTTTTAGTATTTATAACTTTTAGAATATGGCAATAAATAAAGATAAGAAGAAAATTATAATAGATAGCTATATTAACTATATAGATTCCAGTGAGTCATTATTTTTTATAAATACTCAAGGTTTAGATATAAAGACAGTTGCTGTTTTAAAAGAGGAGCTAAATTCAAATAATGCAAAGTATATTCTTATAAAAAATACATTATTTAGAAAAGCTTTAAAAGATTCTTCTAGGTATATAGAGAATATAGATAAAGAATTGTTTGGATATAATGCGATGGTATTTTCAGAATCTGATTCTAATATTGTTGCAAAAAAAATATTAGATTTTGCTAATAAAAATGATGTTGAGGTTAAATTTGGAGCTCTTTATGGAGCATTTCTTTCTAAAGATGATGTTGTTGGATTAAGCAAGGTTCCTTCAAAGGAACAAAGTATAATAAATATGATATATGTTATTAATGGAGGGGTTCAAAGGTTACACTTTGCTTTAAGTTATAACATTCAAATGTTAATTAATACTATTAATATTATAAAAGAATCAAAGGAGGTGAAATAATAATATGGATGATAAAAAGATGAATTCTATCGTAGAAAGTATAGAGAAAATGAATGTATTGGAAGTTTCTCAACTAGTAAAAATTTTAGAGGAGAAATTTGGAGTACAAGCATCGGGTGTTATGTCTATGGGTAACATGGTGTCAGCTAATCAGACTACAGAATCTAACACAGAAGGTGAAAAAGAGGAAAAAACATCTTTTGAGGTTGTATTACAGTCAACTGGGGATAAAAAAATTGAGGTTATCAAAGCTCTAAGAGTTATTAGTCCTGAATTGGGTCTAACTGAAGCTAAAGCTATTGCAGAGTCAGCTCCTAAGACAATCAAGGAATCTGTATCTAAAGAAGATGCTGATGAGATGAAAAAATCTCTTGAAGCTGCTGGAGCAACTGTTGAACTTAAATAAAAATAATATTTTCATTTATTAAATAACAATACTAAAAGAGAGAGGTTTTCCTCTCTCTTTAGTTATTGCTTAATATAGATTTTTTTGTAGCTTTCTCTAATATTGCTAAAAATGTTCCCATAACTATCCAGTTAAAGAATAAGTCAAAATAAGAGTGAAATAAATTTGCTATAAGGAGAGCTAGTAGACCTGATATAAACGCACTTATTATAATGAAATCAGTATTTCTATTGTTTTTGATAATAACTTTTAATTTTTTCCAAAAAATATCAAAATATACTACAAGGAAAAACATATAACTTAAAAATCCTATAATACCTATTTCAGAAAGCCATAATGTAAATAGAGGAGGTGTATCAATGTTGTTGTAGTAAAATGGAATAAATGGTTTGATATATAATCCGAAATAATATGTGAATGTTCCTAGTCCTGTACCAAATATTGGAAATTTCTTAAAGATATTGATACTCGATTGCAAGAGTAATATATGTGTATCAAAAGAGTATTTTTGTGAAGAATATATATATGGAAATAATATTATACTAGATACTAGCACTATTACAAAATATACTAATAGAGTATACAAAAGATATTTATTCATATAAGTTTTGTAATAATATAGTAATAGTAGGAAAAATGCTATAGCTATACCAATCAATGAACTTTTAGAGAAAGTTATCATGAAAAAGAAAAATATTACTATAGATAATAAGTTTAGCGCTAGTAACCATTTTTTTGTTTTCAAACTTAGGTTTTTGCGATTTATCAAATATAGTACTAATAATATAGGTATGAATATTGCAATGAAACCTGCAGTAGTATTAACATCATTGAATGTTGAATCTGGCCTTAAAATACTAAAGTGTCCTATATGTAGTATAAATGTACTAGGGTTTATAGTTGTTGCATGTAATATATTGTGCAGGTTTAAGCTATCAATTTTATAAAATAAATATCCTAAAAACTGTAATACGCCATAGAAAGAGACTAAAAAAATTGTTATAAAGAATGTCACTAATATAGTCATCGTATTTTTGTAGTAGAGTGTATACATATAACATATTAAAAATAATAATATTGATAAAACAATATAGATTGTTGATTTGAAGGACAAAAATTTATTTATAGAAAAAAGATCACTTATTAATACAGCAATAGGAATGGCCAATAACCCAATAAGTAAATATTTATTCATTGTTTTAGCATACTTAAAGATATTATGATAGTTAATCCATATTGACATTATAATTACTGGGAAAAACATAGCTATCGGATCTAGTGTAAACCCTATGTAAGAATTAAATCTCTCAAGTGGCATAAGCAGGATTAATATAGGGACTAAAAGCTTGGGGTAATTCAAAGCTATTACTCCTAGTATTAAATATATAATTATTATTATACCTATAATTATCATATCAATTTGGGTTTCTTATATTTTTTGATAATATATCTATATATTTTATTGATTCGGCGGCTCCTTTTGCTGCAGTAAACATTGGTTCATCTGAAATGTATGTTGGTATCCCTATTGCTCTGGTTAAAAGCGTATCTATGTTTCTTAACAAAGCTGTTCCTCCGCTTAACAGTATTCCTCTGTCAATTATATCTGAGGATAACTCTGGTGGAGTTTTTTCTAAAACATATCTTGTAGACTGAATTATTAAATTAAGAGGATTTTTTATAGCATCAACAATTCTGTTAGTGTCTATATTTATAGATCTTGGCATTCCTGTTATTGCATCTCTCCCTTTCACTTCTGCCTCTAATGGAACTTTAAGGGGAAGTGCAGAGCCTATGTCAATTTTGATTTTTTCTGCCATTTGGTCACCTATTACTAAACCTTCTTGTTTTTTTAAATGGTTAACAATTGCATCATTTATAGAATCACCACCAACCCTTATAGAATCAGAAACAACTATACCATTTAAGGAAATTACGGCTAATTCAGCAGTACCACCTCCTATATTGATAACCATATTTCCAGAGGATGTGCCTATTGGTAAATTAGCTCCTATTGCAGTCAATAAAGCTTCTGGAACTAAATAAGCTTTTTTTATACCAGAATTAATTATTGCTTCATAAATAGCTCTTTTTTCTACTGAAGTTAACCCAGACGATATATTTGCTACTACCTGGGATCCAAAGAAAATATTGGATTTGCCAACTTTAGAGAAGAAATACTTAATCATAGATTCAGATATTTTATAATTTGCTATAGCTCCAGAACGAATAGGTTTTTTGGATATAATTCCTTCAGGGGTTTTCCCTAACATCTCCTTTGCTTCTACTCCAACAGATAGTATTGATTTATCATCTACTGATATGGCTACAACAGAAGGTTCGTTAAGTAGTATACCTTTATTAGTAGATGATATTAAAGAATTTGACGTTCCAAAGTCCAGTCCAAATTTATTATTACTAAACATAGTTCTTCATGAATAAATAAAAAGTGTATTAATTGTGTTATAATTCTAACATACTTGCTATGTTATTTAAATAAGCATATTCATTAATAATGAAACATAGAATGCTATTATTATTATCTAAAATTTGGGGATTTGTTGGTATATTACTGGTAATAATTATTGCGACCTTAATTATATTTTGGGCTAGGGGATATGAGATTAACTTCACAACTGGGAATGTTGTAGATACAGGCATTCTAAGAATTAATAGTACTCCCACTAATGCTAAAATTTATTTAAATAATACATATGAAGGGCTATCTCCACTGATAATAAATTCTCTTATACCTGGAACATATAAAGTTGAAGTTGCAACTTCTAATTATTCTATATGGAATGGACTTGTCTCTGTTCAATCACAACAGATTACTAATTTAAACTCATTTTTATTACCTACCAATGTGAAGCAAAGTATCCTTAGTGTGCCTGGGGAGATATACTATTCTACCTTTAGTAAGGATAGTAATATGTTATTTATTGTATCTAAAAGAAAAAATAATAACTATGATTTATATTATATGAATCTAAATAATAATACATTAAATTACCCATTAAAACCTATTTTTATCACTAATTTATCAAACTATTCTAGAAGTGCTATATCATCAATAAAAATAACCTCTAATAGTAATTTCAGTGATTTGACCTTTGATATAAATGGTATCTATTACTTATATTCTGTCTCCAATTCTACAATAACTCCTATGAATACTTTTTTAAGTTCTCTTGCAATACAAAATATAAAGTGGGCGAATGACAGTACTTTGATACTAGAGAATAATAATTTATTAGCTACTTTAGATATAAGTACAGGGCAAATTATAGTTATTGCAGTAAATTCTAATAATAAAAGTATGATCCCATATGATTTATATAATGGGAATATAGTTTATGCAATAACGCAAAATATTAATAATTCATTATATTCAACTCTTATATATACTTCTAATTTAGATGGTACTAATAAAATTTTATTAACAAGCATACAGGGTAATGCGCAAAATCTTATCGTGGATAATAGTAATAAGTTTTTAGGAATCACTTCTTCTTTAGGGAATTATATATTTAATGTAAAATCAAATAAATTATATCAAATAGACAATGGTGTTAAAATGATAAAATTTTCTCCCAATAGTAATTATTTATTACTAGAGCATGGTAATATTCTTGAAGAATATTACTTGGCAAACAAACAATATATTATTTTAAATAGCAACTTAAAAAATTTGTATAATATAATGTGGTATCCTATAGGCGGTTATATATTCTATGAAGGAACAAATAAAAGTATTAATCAGACTACGGCTATTAATAACAAATCAGTTTCTAATAGTACTTCAAATAATGGATATTCTCTTTTTTCTGAAACTGAAAGTTCTACAGTTGTAACTAACCTTGTGAAAAATACTGATGGAACCTATTATGTTTCAACCAATGGTAATTATTTGGTAGTTGAAACACAAGGTATTAATAAAATCAAGGCTATATATATTATCAATCTTATACAAAATACCTCTATATTCCCTTTTTCTCTATAAATCATCCCTGATAGGATTCGAACCTACGACCTTCTCGTTAGGACCGAGACGCTCTATCCAGCTGAGCTACAGGGATATGATTTAGTAATTATACCTAAAATTTATCTATTTTGAAAATATTTGATTGATAATCGAACTATATTTTGATAGAATTAACCTATTATTTTTATTAGGTTTTATGTTATGACTAAATATGAGCAGACATTGGTATTAATAAAGCATGATGCTGTGGCCAGAGGGTTAATTGGAGAAATAATTACTAGGTTTGAGAGAGTAGGATTGAAAATTGTTGGTATGAAGTTTATTGTACCTTCTGTTGATGTAGCTACAAAACACTATCCTTCTAGCGAAGAATGGTTACTTAATGTTGGAAATAGAGTTGTAATGGAATATGAGAATAATGGTATTGATATAAAACAATCGTTTAACACAGAAGATCCTAAGAAGATAGGTGAGGTAATTAAATCTTGGAATGTTGAATATTTAACCTTTGGTCCCGTCTTAGCTATTGTATTAGAAGGCCCTGGGTGTATCAAATTAGTTAGAAAAATGGTTGGAAGTACAAATCCATCAGAATCCGCACCAGGAACTATTAGAGGAGACTATACTTGGGATAGTGGGGAAGTATCTAATAAGTATAATCGTCCATTCTATAACTTAATACATGCCTCTAGTTCAGTGGAAGATGCAATAATAGAAATACACCTTTGGTTTAATGAATCAGAAATTTCAGAGTATGAATTAAGCAAACACTCATCTATGGGTTGGAGTGGAAAGCTAAAAAAGTAATTTTAGCAAATAAGTATCATTAATTGATAACCAACACATAGTTTTTTTATCAGTTGATAATATGTAATTGATAATGCAATAAATTTTAGTTATCCAGATTGATTTTATATACTTTCGGTGAGGGTTGCTAAGAATTCACTATTATTTTTTGTCTTTTTTAATCTATCCAATAATAGTTCATGATTTTCACCATTGTTCTTTAATGTATCTAACATTTTTCTTATTCTCCATGATTGGCTTAAAACCTCTGAGTCTAATAATTTTTCTTCATGTCTAGTTCCAGATTTAACTATATCTATTGCTGGATAAAGTCTTCTATCAGCTAATCTTCTGTCTAGATGAAGTTCCATATTTCCAGTACCCTTAAATTCTTCAAATACCAAATCATCCATTCTACTCCCGGTATCTACTAATGCAGTAGCAATGATTGTTAAACTACCAAATTCTTCTAAATTTCTTGCTGAACCAAAAAATCTTTTAGGGGGGTATAAAGCTACTGGATCAAATCCTCCAGATAAAGTTCTTCCAGACGGAGGTACTATTATGTTATAAGCCCTTGCAAGCCTTGTAAGACTATCCATTAGTATTACAACATCATTTCCTTCTTCTACCAATCTTTTAGCTCTACCCAGAGCTATTTCTGCAACTTTAATTTGATTTTCTGGAAGATCGTCGAAGTTAGAAGCATATACTTCTCCTTTTGTAGATTTACGTATATCAGTCACTTCTTCTGGTCTTTCTCCTATTAATAAAATCATTAAGTGTATTTTAGGATCATTATGTGTTATTCCATCTGCTATATCTTTCAGTAATGTTGTTTTTCCTGATTTGGGAGGAGATACTATCATACCTCTTTGACCTTTACCTATAGGTGCTAAAAGATCTATAACTCTATTAGAGATAGGGAATTGACCTACTTCCAATTTTATTTGTTCTAATGGAAATATTGGAGTAAGTCTTTCAAAAGCTATTCTTTTTGCTGCATTATCAGGCTCTCTTGAGTTTATTTTATCAATTTTTAATAAACCTAAGTACCTTTCATTCTCCTTAGGTAATCTAGCTTTCCCAACAATATAATCACCTTGTCTTAAATCGAATTTTTTTATTTGAGAGCCAGATACATAGACATCATTCTCATTAGGTAATAATGTATATGATCTAAGAACACCCCTAACTCCATCATTAATAATCTCTAGTATACCTTCAACACTTATAGCTTCATCTTTATCTATGCCTTTAAGTATTCTAAATATAAGGTCCCTTTTATTGAGTTCCTGGAAATCAGTAAGCTTTTCTTTGTCAGCAATAATACGTAAATCTGCCAAACTTTTTGAGTCTAAGTTCTGTAGAGAATATTGTTCTTTCATAGATTGTAATTACAAGAAATAAGAAAATTTAAAAAATGCATGTTTAAGAAATTTATTTTAGAGTTTCTAGATGTTAATTAGGATAATATAACAAAATAAAAAAAATAGCAAGAATTATAGTTTAGAGATCAAGTCTTCTGGTTTTATTTTTATAGATGGTCCCATAGTTGGACATATATATATACTTTTAAATATGGTATTTTCTGGCTTTTGTACAGCACTTACTATTGATTTTACTAACAATAAGGTATTTTCTAAAAGTTCTTCTTTTGTGTTATTTATATTCCCTATAATTGTATGAATAACTCCTGTTTGGTCTGATTTATAATCAAATTTTCCACCCATATAACTATTAATAGCATCATCTACATTATTTGTAACTGTTCCTTTCTTTGGGTTAGGCATAAGATCTTTTGGACCCAATATTTTCCCTAAAGTTGCTATTTTAGCCATTACATTAGGAGTAGCAATTATAACATCAAAATCAAGCCATCCTTGATTGATTTTATCTATATATTCGTCAAGTCCTATGTAATCATATTTTTCTGCAGTTTCAGGTTTTATATCCTTTAAATCTGTTAATAATAGAACTCTTTTTTTCTCACCTACCTTATTTTTATAGTTAACACTACCCCTTAATACCTGTTTTGTATTTTTTTGACTCACATTTAATGCTATATGTATCTCTACAGATCCTGGAAATTTGGACAAAGATAGTTTTTTCACCTCTTCAAAAGAATCATTAAAAGATATCTTATTATCCATTTTTTCTATAATTTTTCTATATTTTTTACCTCTTTTCATAATAATTTTTAATTATTTTAATTATCAGATACCTCTACACCCATATTTTTTGCCGTGCCCATAACAGTCCTTTTAGCTGCTTCAATATCATTAGTATTAAGGTCTGGTAGTTTAGTCTTAGCTATATCTTCAACCTGTGATTGTGTTAATTTACCAACTTTTTCTTTGAATGATTGACTTGAGCCTTTTGAAATATTTAATGCCATTTTTATTAATACAGCAGTTGGAGGCGTTTTTATAATAAATGAGAATGATCTATCCTCAAATACATCTATAACTACCGGGAAGATTAGGTCACCTTTATCTTTAGTTTGGTTATTGAATTGACTACAAAAGTCCATAATATTAACACCATGTTGCCCTAGAGCAGGTCCTATAGGAGGAGCAGGGTTTGCTTGTCCAGCTTTTATTTGTAATTTTATTTGTGTAATCAATTTTTTAGCCATATATTTATATTAGTTTTATTTGCATTAAATCTAATTCTACAGGTGTTTCTCTACCAAATATTGAAATAAGTATTTTCACCTTGCTCTTTTCTTCATTTATATCACTTATCTTACCGTTAAAATCTCTAAAGGCTCCATCTGTAACAGTTACACTATCTCCAACATTAAAAGATGTTTGTACTGCGGGTGTATCGAGTTCCATGAATTTCAGTATTGCATTAACTTCATTATCATTTAATGGAGTAGGTGTAGCACTAGTTGGTCCTACAAAACCAGTAACTCCTTCTGTATCTCTTATTATTGGCCAAGTTTCTTTGTTAAGTTCCATCCTTATTAATATATATCCTGGCAATATTTTTTCTTTTATTTTTCTTTTTTTCCCATCTGCTATTATAGTTTTGTTTTGTGTAGGAATAACTATTTCATCTAGATATTTATCTACACTAGCAGTTTCAGCTCTCTGTTTTATTAATATAGAAATTTTATTTTCATGACCAGTAAAAACATTAATGGCATACCACTTCATATTCTCAGTATTTTTTTGTTTATTCTTTTTTACTTTAATCTTATCCATATATAGTTTAGAATATTAAAAGTAGTAATTTCTGGAACAACACGTCTATACCAAAAAGAAACAAGCTAAGAATTACTGCTATTAATATAACCATCATGGTTGAATTATATAACTCTTTACCTGTATACCATCTAGTATTCTTTAGTTCTGTATTTACTCCTTTTAAAAATTTGAATACATTCATTATTATACCCTAAGGATAATATCAAAATTCTACAATATTATCAATCAACAGGTTCAGTGGGGATCGAACCCACATCAATGGTTTTGGAGACCAATATTTTACCATTAAACTATGAACCTCTATAAATTTATTTTACTTCCTTATGTAAAGTATGTTTTTTACAAGTATTGCAAAATTTATTTAATTCCAATCTCTCCTTATTATTAGTATAATTCTTCTTAGAAGTATAGTTTTTATTTTTACATACAGTACATTGTAGGAAAATATATCTTCTGTTATCTTTTTTAGCCATATTATTATTATAAAATATTATTTTTTAAATTATTTTTTTATTTCTCAGCCTAGAAGCGGACTTGAACCGCTGGTCTTTCCCTTACCATGGGAATGCTCTACCACTGAGCTATCTAGGCATATGCAGAGAGAAGGATTCGAACCTTCGTAGCCGTAATGGCAACTGATTTA
>JAJZDR010000072.1 GCA_021805885.1 bacterium
AATATCAAGTTATATGCAATTTACAAATTTATTCTGGAACTATGTTGGTGGATCTATTTTAATTGGAATAGGTTTTATGATAGCATATCTATTGATTTTAGGATCTTTTGCATTGACAATACATTTTAGATCCATAATATCTCTGCTATTTATCGTTATAGCAATAGTACTTTCTGTATTTTTGGTAATCTATGCTATTGCATTGTCTTTTTGGTCATACATACTTATCGATCAAAATAAACAAATAATAGAATCAATAAAGGAAAGTTATCATATTACAAAAGGGAAAAAATGGAAAATATTCGGAATACTTTTATTGTTAGCAATATTAAATGTTGTAGGAGCAGTTTTGCTTCTCGTAGGGCTTCTTGTAACAATACCTATGACAATTTTATCTTTTGTATTTTTATATAAAAAACTAGAAGAGATAGCTTAAAACAGTTTTTTTATTCTTTTTTGAGCTTTTGAAAATTTCCAAGGATCAACTCCATATTTTGTTATAATCTTTGTCACAGTTGCTGGAATTTCTTTAATACCAAGAAGTTTTGCTACAACCACCCTACGTGTTCCATCTAAACCCACATAATAAACCCCTTGAAACTGATCAAGATAAATAGGTCCACTAAAAATTGACACACTCTCAATTCCAGTATGTTCTACCTGTCTTGTAAGTTCATACATATATTCCTCCCATCTGGGACCGAGTCTTCTAGACCCTATCCCTTCAGATCTGGATTCTCCTAATTTGGATTCTCCGAATCTAGATTCTCTGTTTTGAATATCTCCCCAATTTTTGAATTTTTCAGTTCCAAGATGTGGAGCTCCAATTATCTTTCGAACTTCTACATGTTCACATCTTTCATCATCTACCGTAAAATCAAATGATGCTGCATAGAATATATCAGACCTCTTGAATGCTGGATATAGTGATGTGTCAGATAACATCGAAAGCCTCTCTCTAAACTCTTCACGTGAAATACCTTGCTCTACTCTCTCAACTTCCATAAAATTTGATTATCTTCTCACCTCAAGTATAGCCGATAAGTCACTTGCTCTACTCTCATATATGACAAACTTCCTATCTTTTTTCCTTGTATTATCTTTCCTAATCTTTTTTAGTATAAGATGTGATTTATATATACTTATCCTATCTAAAACACTAGAACCTCTTCTTACTGGTAATACTCCAGCATACTCATAAAAATCTGTTGCTATAATATCACCATTTTGATCCTTTACAAATCTCTTTACTATCCTTCCTGAATTATCATAGATATACTCATACTCTTCAAAATCTCCCACATCATGATCTTTAAAAACAACCTTACTTTTAAGTAAACCATCTTCATACTGATGTGTCTCTAAAGAGAGTCTCCCTTCATTATCTACAACTCTTCTAGTTAAAACTTGAGTCTCAGAATCATATCTATCTTCAGAAACATTAATTTCTAATAACTCTCCGTATTCATCTAGTTTTACACTTCTTTTCTGGACACTAAATAAACTTAGATTACTATCATCTTTGTAACTATATGAAAACCAAGAGTACACCCTATCTCCAATAACATTTTGTGACAACGAACTTTGAACTCTGCCTCCTTGATCATATTCATATGAAGACACATCTAAAATACCATTTTTGAAAACTCTAACTCTTCCAGAAAAAGCATTAGGAAATAACTGCAAATGTGGATCTCCATCCTTTGCTTCTCTGTAATATGCTTCTCTGTAATATATTGATATGTCATTGAGTCGTTGTATTTCTTCAGGTTTCATAACCCCTATTGTACCACATCCTATAGTTTATGGCAACAAACGTACACTCCTAAATTACGGTCTCTCCAATTTTAGAGAGTATTAAAAGTATTGTTATTATAAAAAAAACTATTATTAAGAATTTTAATAATACTTATCTAACAAAATATATAACAAGAAAAGAGATTATGATAATAAGGATCATAGCAGTACCACATGTTGCACAAGAAGTTATAGTCTCAGTCCATTATATCAATAAAGGATTGCATTATGCCCGTATTAACATTATATCAAAATAATCCCTAATATAACAGCACTTTCTAACAATATAGCGACTAAAAGCTAAATTGTTATTAATTTACTGTATAGCAGTAGATAATAAATATTTTATGCTTTATTACTATGATATAATAGAACATGGATACTAAGAAGATAGAAGGAAAAAAAATTTTAAATAAAACTATTTCATATCTTGATTATAAATCATTGTGGAAAACTTATTATGGGGCAAGAAATCTAGTATATATTCTAAAATCTAACAACATTTCTATTAGAACGATAACAATACTTTGTATTGGACAAGCTATATTAATTATGTTTTTTTTAGATCATAAGATTTTAAGACTGAAAATATTTAAAGATTCTGTCATTGATGGATACAAAGGAAACCTAGGAATAAAATATACCCCTGATAATTTTTTAAAGAAAATATAATGAAAAAAATATTATTTATAAGAACAGCTTCTGATATTGGAGGAGCTGAAATATTAACAAAGAATATCTCTGAGAAATTATCTAACGAAAAAGATTTTCTATTATATAATTATCAATTTCCTAAGGTTATCAATATTAAAAATTCAAAAGTAATTAAAGGAAAGAGTCTCTTAGAACCAGGATCAGGAATAAAAAATTATATATTGTTTCATATATTATACATTTTTTACCTTAAGGAATATAAAAAGATTAGAGATATGATAAAAAAAGAGAATATTGATACTGTAATAATAGAAAGCTTTTCTGATAAATTAATCTTAACACCTTTAGTAAAAAATATTACTCCAAAAATCAACATTATATGGTGGGAGCATGGTCCTTTTTCTAATGGTAAATGGTTTAGATTTTCATTTCACTTAAAATATTTATACATTAGACAGGTAAAAAATATAAATACAATTATTGCGGTATCTAGTAAGACAAAAGAAGACTTGATAAGTATAGGAGTTAATAAAAATAAAATTAAAGTCATCTATCCACTTGTGAATATTAAAATAAAAGTTACAGAGAAAAAAACAGAAAAATTCTGTGTATCATTTATATCAAGAATTGAAAAATCAAAAGGCATATATGAATATATTGATGCCTTCTCCTTAATAAAGGATTCAAATATAATAGGTATAATAGCAGGAAGTGGAGCTGAAACACCAAATCTTATCTCTTATATAAAAAACAAAAATTTACAGGATAGAATTAAATATTTAGGGTTTCAAAAGAATATTATTCCTCTTTTAAAGAAAAGTAATCTAGTCATTCTTCCATCAATCAATGAAGGTCTTGGACTTATTCTAATAGAATCACTGTCTTTATCTACACCAATATTAGCTACTAAAATAGGAGGTATCCCAGAAGTATTGGAAGATAGAGTTAATGGTATGTTTATAAAAAAAGACCCAATAGACATTGCAAAAAAAATTGAATATCTGTATAAAAATAAAAGTGTGTACAATAATTTAGTAAAAAATAGCACCAAAAGTATTAGTAAGTTTAATAGTAAAGTTATTATAAATCAATGGAAAGGAATCCTTTAAAGGCTACAGTTTTAATACTCACTATAGGAAGAGATGAAGAAATAAAAAATCTCATAAAAGATCTGGAAGGTCAGAAATATGTAAACTTTGATATCTATATTGTGTATCAAGGAAAAAATAGAAATTTAGAAAACAACATCGTAAAAAAATCACTATTTAAAATTATTTATACAGAAAAACAACAATTTACAAAACTGTTAAATATCACAATCAATAATATTCATTCAGATATCATTATTCGTATAGATGATGATGTAAGAATAAGTAACAAAAATTTCATCTATAATCATGTAAAAAACTACTCTAACGCTAAAATAGGTGCTGTACAGGGACAAGTGATTAATAAAGAAGAAAGTGTTTCGAAAAATAAAAAAACAGGAATATTTAGTAGATTATTAAAAATACAGACTAAAACAAATTATAATAGTGATAAAAAACAATATATAAATGCATTATATGGCTGTAATTTCTCATTTAGAAAGGATCTTTTTATAAAAGGTATAAAGTTTAATGAAAAAATAATAGGAAACAACTATTTTGAAGAAACGGATTTTGGCCTTAAAATAGTAAAATATGAATATAAAATAATATTTGAACCGAATGCTAATTTAAAACATTTACAATCTTCTTATGGAGGAGCTAGGTTAAATGACAAAAAAAGATGGTTTTATTATTATTCATATAATTATATTCAGCTTATTAATGCCAATTATTCTGCAGTATACCTACTTCAGGCAATATTAATAATAATAGGGATGTCAATATTAATATCTATAAAAAACTTTAATTTTAATATTGGATTTCATGGAATCAAAGGTATATCTAAATCTATATTATCACTTCAAAGAAGAGTACAACTTTAAATACGATTTAGCAACACTTGAAATATTAAAATATTTACTTAACTTATAGCTATTAGCAGATAATTTTTTATATAACTCCTTTGATGCTAGTAATTCTTTAATAGAAATTTCTATTCCTTTATAATCTTTTGGTTTAACTAATATACAATTATAATGATCTTTTAGTCTATGAGTATCAGTATATTTTGTAACTGTAGTAATTACTGGCTTTTTATAGCTTATTGCTTCTAAGAAAGTTGAATTCCTTGGTGATACACCAAGAACATATGGTAATATTACTGCAAAAGATTGTGCAATTTCTTTAGAAATATCCTTTGAAGAGAGTTTTTTATATAAAGTAATATTATCTTTAATATTATATTGACTTATTAAACTCTTGATATGTTTATGATATTTATTTTTATTATTAAATCCTGTTAACATTTTTATCTTAATATCATAATTGCTATTTTTAAGCTCGTGAACTGACTTTAACAAATATTCTAACCCTTTCTTTTTATCCATCATTCCTATATAACAAAAATAGTCACCTACTAGTATCTTTTGTTTATAATAGTTAACTGGAAATATAGGAATGATTAGAAATTGATCTTTTTTTAAAAAATAAAATTTAGAAGCATAATTGAGATCCTTCTTATTTGTAAATATTATTCTATTAAAAGCACTTATAACTATAATATTCATTATCTTTCCTAAAATTGAAGACTGGGATAATTCATGTAACGTTAGTACACGATATCTATTTTTAAAATTAAAACAAATTGAAAAAATTAAAAATAAAATATCAGGTCTAGAAACATATGTTAGCGTAGGATGTTGAAAATGAATAATATCTGGATCTATTGTTTTTAAAATTCTAATTATTTTACGTTGTACTCCTATGTTCCAAGTAGATGACACAGTATGATATATTATTCCATTTATCATCTCTAACTCCTTAACATTAGATGTTATTAAATGAAGCTCATATACATTGGATTTAATAAGTTCTTTTAATAACTTACTAGAATACATACCTACTCCACACAATGTGGGCGGTTGAGTGCCTGATATAAATACTATTTTTTTCATTCTCTCCTATTTTGTAGCTCTATAAAACATTTATTAATAATATTATAATAATACAGATATGAAAATAGTTATAGACCTAAGAATGATAAAACCTTTCCCGACAGGAGTAGGAACATATCTTGATAATATTGCATACAATCTTTTTTTAATTGATGATACTAGTACATACATAGTTCTACATAATGATCTTGGTGTTATAAAAAGATTAAAATCTAAATACTCAAACTTAAAAAATGTCTCTATATATAAAGTAAGTGTTCCACCATCAAGTCTATTACAATATTTAAAACTTTCCACCGTTCTTAAAAAATTAAAACCTGACTTATTAATAACAGATATATGGACATGTCCCCTATTTTACAGAAAAAAATATTTTATAGGAATTCATGATTTACTTTTTTACCATTACCCCCAAATGGCAAATTTTAAGATATCCCTATTTAATAAATTTATACTCCCCAATTTATTAAAGAGATCAAATAAAATCTTTACAGTATCAGAATTCTCTAAAAAAGATATTTCAAAAATAATGAATATAGATATAAATAAAATCTTTGTAACTTATAATGCTGTAGATAAAACAATCTTCTATAAACATAAAAATGAGGATATAAAAGAAGTAAAGAAAAAATATAATATAAAAAGTGATTATTTCATATATATTGGTAATATCAGACCACATAAAAACTTAAATAGATTAATTGATGCATTCAAAATATATAAAGATAAAGCAAATAACAATACAGAATTAGTACTTGTAGGTGACTTTGATGCTACAACAGGTAAAAATAATACATCGAGATTTTTAAATAAAATAAAGAATAACAAGTATAATTCTTCTATAAAAAGATTGGGACATATTAACAATGAAGATTTATCTATACTATTAAGTGGAGCAGTTTCCTTAATACAACCTAGTTTATTTGAAGGATTTGGCTTATCTCCAATTGAAGCAATGGCATCTCAAACAACAGTTTTATCATCAAATGCTTCTTCTTTACCAGAAGTTATACAAAATGCAGGATTATTTTTTGATCCATTAGATATTGAGGATATTGCAAGTAAAATGGATACAATTTATAAAAATAGTAAATTAAGAGAAGATTTAATAAAAAAAGGAGAGGGGAGAGTGAATTACTTTAAATGGAACAAAAGTGCTAAAGTCTTATTAGAAAACATACAAGAAGAAAAATAACAAATTACATAAAAAATTGAAAAATGAACAACTTGTTATACCTCTATCCTAATAAAAAAATGCTTACTATTCTCATAGACCCATTAACAATCTGGAAAGAAAAATCTAATGGATTAGGGGAAGATTTTATTAATCTCAAAACTTATATAAGTATATTACAATACTTGTTAGAGGAGATACCAAATAATAATATTATAATAAAAGTAATATATCCTCAGTATCTTTGGCCCACACAGAGCAATCTCAACCCAGAATCATTCATTCCAATACACAAGTTCCGAGACCTTTCAGTAGTAAATGAGAACTGTATTAATGTAAATAAAATTAATAAATTCTCAGATTTAATCAAAGAACAAAAATCAAAAGCTGTTAGGACTTATTTATTAAAGAAAAAGAAAAAATATCTAAAAGAGTTAGATTTATCTAAAATACAAAAAGATCAAGTTTTAGAGATATTAAAAAATACAGATCGGAATCTTTATGAAGATGCAAAAGGAATATATGAGAGAAATGTGCAGGATCTCATAGATTTGTATTTCGAGTATGAAGTTGATGTGATATTAACTACAAATGCAGTACTTATTGGTGAAAAGAAAAAACTAGAGAAAGAATTCAAAATGTTTCTCCAAAATCCACTGCAACTTCGCGAAACAATTGACATTTTTCTAAAAGGAAATGATATATATTACAAAGAAACTTTAGGTCATCTATCTTTTCCTTTATCATATTACACTTTAACTGATCCACATTTACATAAACTCGTTAAGTTATGGAATAAACTTGAAGAGGAGAAGAAATCAAATTTAAATAATCAGTTTCGAAGTATGATTTTTAATCGTTATATTTTTTTGATGTATGCTAAAGATAAATTTAACTACTATATTATGCAAAAAGTAAGATTAGATGATAGTGATATAAAAAATAACGTCACCTTTATTGCAAGTTATCATTTAAATAACTTTTACTATCTTCTAACAGGTTTATTAGATAATATTGCCACTATAATTGACTTGTATTATAATTTGGGATTTTATGATAGCAAAAATCATCTCAAATGTTCATTGGGACATTCGGAATTTAAGAAAAAATTAAAAATAAAAAATTTAAAATTGTATAAGTTAATAGTTCAACAGAGCAGCTGGTTAAAAGATTTAAGATTAAAAAGGCATCCTGGTGCACATAGAGAAGTATTATTTTTTGCTGAACTTTATGATAAAGAAAATAAAAATTTGTTAAGTGACGATATGATTATGTGTAGAGACATTAAAGGCAATTTTTATACTTTCAATGGTATTAATACAATAGAAGCTGATCTTAAGAATCTGAATAACTTTTTAGATAACTTTTGTGAAGTCATGTTAAATAACGTAGATTAAAAAACAATATTGAGTATCAAAATTATTTATATTTTATTAAATCACCTAACAGAGATTGAATTAGAACAGACTTATCTTTGATGAATAACGTTGTGTATATAGAGATTCCCTATTATATCTCAAAAACTTAGTTTGGTTCCCGCTTAATACTATCTAACCACAACTGAAGTAAATAAAAAAGAGAGAACAATGATCAAATGTCTGTTCAAGGTCCCAGTTTACCTAAAATAACATAGATTGTTCTTTAATCTTATTTTTGTGACAACATATAGTATTCAAGTGCAAATTCTAGAGTGGAATTTGATCTAGTCTTTGTTTAAGGTTTCATTTTTGAGTTTCTGTTAATCTGAAAAATAGTATTTCAAAATATTCAAGAATAATTTTTTATAACGAAAAGAATAATTTAAAGAAATCTTCCAGTTGAAGATGATTTTATACTAATGTAGTAACAATTTTCTAATTTTTTATCTTTACTTAACTTAATAGTTAGAGTCCCATTTTTTCCTTTATAGACCCTTTCTTGCTCATCAAATAATGAACTAAGTTCTTGGTATGCATTATCAAATAAACAATCGTAAAAATAGATTCCACGCGAAAGTTTATCAACAAGTTCTGATCTTAAAAGTTTCTTTTGAGCAAAAATTAAGTTTATAAAATTATCACCAAAAACATAAGTATTATGTGCAAATGCATTCCGTAAATCCTTATCATAAAATTCATTGAAAATTGAGGCTAAATCAATACCAAGCTTCTTTGATTTTGATGAAATCATATTGATCTTGTCAGAAATAGATATCTCGCGACTTTGCATCCGACTTGACAACTTCTTAAACATATCTAATTTCTTCTTATTGTCTCCTTCCAGAGTTATCTGCTCTAATTCTTTCTCAAAATCAATTGTCTTTAGAGGAATCTTTGGGTCTCCAAAAATATAAAGGTTGTAAGATTTTCCATTTGCAATTTCAATAAGGTTATAAAGATAAATATAAAGTGGATATGCCTCTATAATATGACAGTAGAGAAGAAGTCGTAGCTTAATTTTCATTTTTTCACTAATTTGACTTTGTTGGTCAAGAATATCTGTTGCTTTAATAATGCTTCTTCTCATATCTTCCAACTCTGAGATTATATCAGAACTTGAATTTACTTGCATTTTTCCTTGAAAATATAGATTTGCACTCATATACTCCTTTTCATCGACATCTTTTGCTTTTTTAGCTAATAAGACAATAATGTCTTTATACCTTTTTTGTGTTTCATCTGAGGGATACTTTATTTTCATTTTGTGTAGAATATAACTTTAAATACCATTAGCATGATTATACTATATATGTATTTACTAAAACATTGGAAGACTAATTTCTTCTTTACATCTTTACAGAAGTTCTGATTTCTTTGAGTCAAGTAGAATATAGAAAATATAATCTACAAGAAATTACAAATTAATCTAAAAATATATCAATATAATTATTTTTTTACAATTGAAAAATCTAGATTTTTTATATATGATGGAGGATTCATTTCTTTTTTCATATTTTATTTAATGCATCTAATTGAACTATGCAATCATAGAGTTTCCTATATGTATTTGCCATCTTAGGGTTTTCCGGATCTAATTTACCTACACTCTTTGCTGCCTTTGCAAGTTTTATAAGTACTTGAGGTATATCCTTTTATGGTATTGCTTTTACTTGTAATCCCCTAAAGTTTGTAACAATACATCCTATAGCACCTGGAAGTCTAGATATATTTACTGATCCATCATATAAAAGATATGGTAATTTCCACGTATTAGGTTTGTTTGGATCTCCTACATATGCAAAACAACGTGAAGGGAGTTTATACTGTTTATTTAAAAGTTCATCTGTGATAGTTTTTCCATCCATAAGTTTTTCTGAATTAGTTTTTTTAAAATTTACATCTGTATTTTTCTTTTTATCAATACCGTTGATACTTATATAATATAGATCTCCATCTGGAGTATCACTAGATAGAGATATAAATATTCTTGGTTCAGTAGAACTTCCATTAAAATTTAATATATATAATTTTTCTCCATCAGAAATTCCTATCATAAATACTTTTTGCTTAGATGCATAGCGCAAAGCTTGCTCTATATGTTTTTGAACTTGAAGGTGATTCCATGATATTCCTCCAGGTCTTTTTGTTTCAATTAATATTCTTTTTATTCCTAATTTTGTTATTTCTATATCAGCATAGTCTACTTGATAGTTAAGATCCTTAATATCCCAGTCAAGTAGGTCTGTGAATAATGAAGTTAATATATTTTCTGTTAATTTTTCAGGAGATTTTCCAAATCTTTGTCCTTGGGTCAGTATTTCTTTCCTTTTACTTATAAAACTAAACCACTGTGTATTCAGTCTCTCTTGAAATTTTTTATATTTTGCTTGATTCTCCATTTATATTAATAAAATTATATCATAAATTTAATATGTGAATATATAAGAAAGTATCTACTCATTAACATAAGAGTGATATAATCTATATAGTATTTAAATATGTAATAAACATATGAGTGATAATGAAACAAAGCTTAAAGACTATAAGAGAGATGGAAAGACATTAATTCCTCCTCTGGCACAAATACCAATGAAGACATCTTCGTGGGTTAATGATAGGCTTCCTGAAATGCTGTGGGCAGGATTAATCTTGGGAGAAATGGATAGAGAAAAAGCTTTGGACTTTTTTCGGTATATTGCTGACTTTGTATCAAAAAATAATGACTGCTCAGATATTACCATTTCTGGAATAGGTGCAGTTAACAAATCACTAAGAAGGGATTTTATCAAACATATATTATCATACAACAGTGATATTAAGGTTATACTTCGACCATTAATGCTATTTGAACAACTACCGGCTTATTCTGATTGGCATGAAATATTAGGTAGTACCGTTCCAAAGGAAGATTGGAATAAGATAGCGAATGCTGTAAATGAAATCTTCTTTCATCAGTCTCAAAAAGTAACTGATTGTAGATGGCTCCGAGTGTTCTCCTTATGTGTAGCAGGGAAACTGTATTGTCCTTCGGAAAATATTAAAGAAATAGTAAACTATCCAAATTATGGAGATTTAAGAGCCGTTAGGCCATTTATGCGTGCTATGGAAATCACTTTAGAATATTCAAAAATAAATAGTAACTGGTCTGAGGATTTCTGGAAAGTTTCTTTTGATCAAACAGAATGCTTTCCAGAAATTACTATAGATACTAATTTAAAAGAAGAATGTCAGAAAATGATAGATAAGTTTCATACAGAAAGAGACTTCTATCTGAAAGATTCTGCTCAGGTTTGGCATGATTTAATTGATTACTTCTTGAATCAGGAAAAAACTTCAGATATTGATCCTCGATTCGAGGGAGTTTTTGGTCTTGCACTTTATGGAATCTCTTTATTTTGTGAAGTTATCCTTTATCAAACTCCTTCTTCAATAACATCAAGGATCAATCTACGTACATTGATTGAAATTTACATTACACTTGCCTATTTATTAAAAAAGGAGAAAGTTGATAATAATGTCTGGGATACCTATCGTCAATATGGGACTGGCCAACTAAATCTCATTTATCAAAAACAAAAAACAGCTACCAAAAAAATTAACTGTATTGAGATTGAAAGATTAAGAGAGTTAGCAAACGAAAACAAGTGGATAGAATTTGTTCCTATTAATGTGGGACATTGGGATTCTTTAGATTTGAGGAAAATGAGTGAAGAGGTCGGATTAAAAGATATTTATGATGAATACTATAACTATACTTCAGGATTTATACATGGTAGTTGGGGAGCTATTAGAGAATCTATCTATCAAAAATGTATGAATCCATTACATCGTTATCATAGTATACCAGTTTTTGAATTCCCATTAATGCCAAGTACAATAGATGATAGTATTGATATTATAAACAAGATACTAGATCAACTATCAATAGCTTATCCTAAGTTCGACTCTCGAATTAAACAATATAAGGAAGAATCGACTACTCCAAATAGATAGTAATGACAATAAAAGCCTAAGTAGACTACACATGGCGTAAACTCCGTGAATCTACGTTTGGACTAGTAGATATGATAAATTTATAGAAGATCCAATAGTTAAATTTCGTAAACCATGAAAGAATTGACTTAATAAATTACAAATCAATCTAAAAATATCTCAGTGTAATTACGTTTCTTCAAAAATTTCCTCTAATTTAGAATCAAGGGTCAAAAACTTATCTGCTAGATTATCCAAATCTTTAGATATCTTTTCTTTTGAACTTAAAGCTATCAAATATATATTTCTTCCTTGTTCTTGTATTGCATCAAATAATGGAATCTGATTCCTATTTATTTGATAAAGTAAAGCATCACATATTAATTTTATGTCAATACCTACTTCTTTTATATATTTAGTATTTTTTGTTAATAAGGAAACTTAGCTAAGTTCAGATGCAAGCACAACATTATTAATCACTCAAAAGAAAAGTATGTTAATAAGATTATTTAATTCAAACCATTGAATGGTTTTGTAGTTTGATAAAATGCTCCATCAAGGGAACGCATATACATATGCCAAGAGAATACCTGTAAGACTATTTTAATGAGTTTATCTGAAAATATAAATAACCTTACTTGTATTATGCCTTTTTCTAAAATAATACCTCCATGAGAATTCTTAGCAGTTGACATTTTCTTGGTTAGGTTAAGTATAAACACATTATATTAGTATGACAGCTAGAATACTAATATATACTATTTTTTGTTGCAAGCATAATAATTATTTTTTCTTCTTTGCAAATAAATTATCTTCAGATAATTTTGTTTTGATAGTTGTCGCTAAAGAATTCTTTACATCCTTCACTATCTTATCTAAATCTATGATTTCTTTGTCTGTTAGTTCGTTGTATTGTTCGTTTGTTACAGTAATTATATCCGTTGATTTACCTACTCC
>JAJZDR010000080.1 GCA_021805885.1 bacterium
CCCATACATATATTTGACATATTATTAATATTTATATATCATTGTGTAGTATTATTAAAGAATCTAATGGCAAAATTCACAAAAGATAAAACAGATAATGTTGTAGATGTAGCAGAAACAAAAGCTCAAGAAAAGAAATCTTTAGCTAGTAGACTATATTCTAAGTCAGCATTTTCTAATAAAGAACAAAGATTAAAAGTGATTGTATCTACGGTAATTTTAGTACTTTTTGTTGTTATAGTAGCATTATTTTTTGTTATGTATAATTTTGGTACATATATCCCAGGAGTTTCTAATGTTATAGATAAAGTTCCTATATTATCACACTTAGATAGATCCCCTCAAAATATATTACCTAAAACCACTACATCAGAGCAAAATGTTACTGGATATCATTTTAATGTTGATTTTGCACTTAATTCTATAGGTTCATCTACAACTAGTGGTAATATTGCACAATCTTTTTCTGGAAATGTAGATTTTTCAAACCCTAAAAATATACAACTTCAATCCGTTCTTGCAGAAAAAATATCTAGTTCTAAATCTGCTTTTAATATTGACGGGAAGGTAATACAGACAAATAATAAAATGTATCTAAATTTTTCTAAATTTCCTTCTGTATTAAATACTGGAATAAAATTAAATCAGTGGGTTACATTGCCAAAACCACAGTTTAATTTTTTAGAAGATTTGACTAACCAATCAAGTATGCCTAATATTAATACTCTTACAGTTACAATGGATGGGAATGAAATACTTAATGGAACTTCTGTTACTAAATATGAAGTAACATATCCTAAAGCTGATTTTGCCTCAATAAACCTTTCTAAAGCATTAGAATCACTATCAGGAATGTCAAATATGGAGAGTATAATATCATCAAAGACTATAACCGTAGATGAATGGGTTGGTGTTGCAGATAATAAAATATACCAAGAATCAGTTAAATTCTCTGTTGCTGGTCAAACACCTACAACATTATATTTTGGTATATCAATGAGTAATTTTAATGCATCATTTAGTACTACTGCTCCAGCAGCTACAACAGTATCAGGATCTAAACCTACTTCATCAACAGGATCTAAATCTTCAGGGTCCGGGTCCACATCAAGTAAAAAATGAACAAAAAGTATATAATCATGGGACTTGTTTTTATATATATTGTAATTACTGGTATCTTGATTTACTTTATTTTGTACCAGAAATCTCATCCAGTATATGTATATAATGTTGAGAAGCCCCTAACGAGTAATAACAACATATACAGAATATCTCTTGATGAGCAAATTATACAGAACTTAAATACAATAAGAACTGCTTTTTTGAGTACTCCTGGATATAATAAACTAAATATAAGTAGTGTATCCTCCTTCAAACAGACTTCCATTAATGGTGTTAGTGGTAATGTACCTTCATGCTATCCTGTATACTCTAATGCAAGTAACAAGTGTACTCCACTCTCTAGTATATACCCACAAATACAGAAACAATTATCAAATATAAGTATAGATTTCTCTTCTCCTCACAGTTTAAGTAACTATTATGTAATTCTATACAATAATCACTACTATTTCTTGGATATTAACTATAGACATACCATACAAAATAATGGATTCCCTGTAATATACGTTGAAAGTTGATTTTTAAGCCTCAATTATGCAATAATTCTCTTAGATTTAGATCCAAAGGTTTAGGTTATTGTCCTTATAAAATCATCTAGAGATTTGAGGTTGCGTGGTGTAGTGGTCTAACATGTCTCCCTGTCACGGAGAAGATCGACGGTTCGAATCCGTTCGCAACCGATCTAGATAGAATCAATCTAGATCAAACTGGTCTAGGCCAAACTAATATCCTTTCATTGTTTATTATATTTTTATATAATAAAATAATGGGCGATAAAATTTTAAAAAATTCATATACTATATCCTTTGTTATAGAATTTGTTTTATTTTTAGCAGTAGGGATTTTTTTTATAGTTATTATAATAAATACAATTTTTCCCTATGTTAAGAATATTCACCTTTACCATTCTCAATCATCCGCTTCCCACACTTCTATAAAACAATCTGGTACTCCAAAGCAAGAAAAAATTAATAAAAATATTGAAGAATCTTTTGTTCAAAAATTTTATACAATACTATCAACATCTAATGGTCTTAATGATAATATTGCATCTTATCTTACTCAATCATTTGAGGATACTATGATTGCTCAGTATCAAAACTCAAATTATGCTAAAGATATTGAACAAAACTTAGGAATATCTGGTTTCCCTTCAAGTATACATTTTTATCAAAGTTTTTCAGGATACTTCGTGGTTTATGGTAATTATAATGGATCAGTAGAGTACTTTAACATATACCTAAAAAAAATTAATGGAAAATATTTTGTAAACAACGTTACTCTCTCTTCTGGTTAAATATTGTGTATTTTCTTTATTGATTTCTTCTTGTAGAATCCTTTATATATATTTTTTGTATCTTTTGAATTCGTACTAAAGTATATACTCTGTGCGATTCTAGCACCTTCTTTAATCCTAATGCCTTTTTTATTTAAAACTTCGAGTATGGTAGTTATATAGCCTTGATACCCAGGGTCAATGAGACCAGCTATAATTGCTGCCCCAGACCTGTTTAGAGATGTTCGTGATATTATATACCCTGCTATATTATATGGCATACTAATTTTCTCACTAAATTCGACCATATAATTGCCTTGTTTAAGGGTATACCAACCTTTAATATTGCTCATTTCAAGAATTTTTGGTAACACTCTCTTGGTATTATCAAAATCTAAAGATCCAATACCATCCCACTTGTATATTTTCTTTACAGTAAAATCAAATCCAGTCTGTTGTATCTGTACATCATGATTAATGTAGTTTGATATTAATTTACTAGATTTTATAGTATCTTTTGATAGTAACATCTATATGTTTTATATAATATTAATTTCACCCCCAGACAATTTCCATAATACATACCCACCTTCAAGATTGTATATTCTCCTGGGGTCTATGATTTTATTATCTATAATTGTTTTAATTAGCATAGATGATCTTTTTCCTGTATGACAATATATTACAATATCTTTTACTTTGTTATTATCTAGAAATTTTTTTATATCATCTATAGTTATAGTTGATAACGATAAATGGTAATTTTCTGGTATTGTACCATCTTTTAGTCTTTCAGATTGTTCTCTTATATCTAAAATAGTATAGTTATCTCTATTTTTTCTAAGGTCGTACGCACTTATTTCTTGCATATTAATTATATATAAAATATATAGTGAGAGACGGGATTCGAACCCGCGACCTCTTCCTTGGGAAGGAAGCATTCTACCACTGAACTACTCTCACATTCTTAGCCGACAAGCAGACTCAAACTGCTTTCTCCACTTTACGAGGGTGATGCTTTATCAGTTAAGCTATATCGGCATCTTATAAGTCTATTATTACAACACCTTCTATTGTAATACTAGGTATTTTATCAAATTTTTATTTTTTATCACACTTTTGCTATAATGAAGTGATGTCAGGAGATAATTTCTTATCAAAAGTTTTATTAGTATTTACGGAATCTTTAATAGTAGCAGCTGTTGGTGCTTATTTTTCTAAGTTTGTACCGTCAGCGCTGTTTATAGTTATTTTTATAGTGGAACTAATTTTAATATTTGTTGTAAATAAAGTTCGTAATAACCCAATTCTGGCACCTTTATTTTTGTTTCTATTTGCCTTTTTATCAGGTCTTACCGTAGGTCCTTTGGTTTATACATTTATAAATGCAGGACTAGCATCTATCGTTATCCAAGCTTTTGTTATAACATCATTAATTTTTGTCCTTCTTACAGCAGCAGTATTTGTATTCAGGATTAATATAGTAGGGTCAAAAAAGATTACAGGGTTTTTGTTTGTTGCACTAATAGGTATTATTATTGCAAGTGTGGTGAATATCTTTTTACATAACCCATTGTTTCAATTCTATATATCGACTGCAGTGGTGTTGATATTTTCAGGTTATATAATTTATGATATATCTAATATAGTAAATAACCCTAAAATGACAAATGAATATGTCGCAGCTCTAAATTTATATTTAGATTTTGTGAACATATTCATAGCTTTATTGGAGATATTAGGGTTTCTCGAAAATAAAGGATAATATTGGATATTTCTAAACTGTTTTTTACAATATCAAATTTAATTACCATTAATGATGTTACATTCATCATAAATACTGTAGTACTTCCTAATCTTTATATATTCATATTTCTATATATTATGCTTGAGGAGATGGGATTCCCTATGATTATACCTGGAGAATTTTTTGTATTTTTAACAGGATATGAAATAGCTATTGGTAAAGCTAACCCTATAATTTTCTTTTGCCTAATATTGTTAGCTACTTTTATAGGTTCAAGTATACTTTATTCTATACTATCATGGAAAGGGATAAATTTTATAGAAAAATATGGAAGATATATAAGTATGCCTGTATCTAAAATTGAAAAGGTGCAAAACTGGTTTTTACAAAATGGTGTAAGAGCAATTATTTTAGGACGGTGGATTTTTGGGCTTAGAATTATTACAAATATAATAAGTGGAATATTTAGATATCCATACAAGAAATTTGTATTCTTGACTATGTTTGCAACTTTTTTTTGGATAATTTTCTATTTTACTTTGGGAATATTTTTTGGTAAATATTACACTGCTATAATCATATTTTTGAGCCATTTTAATAGTATAGTTATAGAACTAGTTTACTTAACATTTATAACATCTGTTACTTTTCTATCCTTACATATTACAAAAAAATTGGGAGAACGTAATAGATCTAATTAATAGTATTACAATCACCAGCTGGAATTTGACTACTTCCTGATGGTATTAAAGTAGATGGGTATGCAGTGATTGTCATTTTTGAGTTTAGAGGTGTTATATATGCAATTGTTGAATTTGCAGGTATAGCAATATATGAATAAGAGCCTATGGGTTGATTCTGTATTAGGCACACCTCCGTAGTTTGGTTTGCGGAGGACCCTGTTAGAATTTGCAACTCATAGTTGGCCGTAGTTGTACCTGAAGATGATGGATTTATTAGGTTGTTTATATTTATTAAAAGATCTGGGAAAGATGAATGTGTACTTGAAGATGAAGTAGTTGAAACTTGTGCATTTATAGATGTGTATTCTACTAGACTTTGGTAACCCCCAAATGAGAAAAGATCAGATGCTCCGGCTCCGGTATATATTGAATAACCCATTGCTGATGTTGGAGCAATCATTGTAGTTGTAGGTTGCCAAGAAGATAAATTAGTTAATGTTGAATAATAAGTACTATTGGATACTTGCCCATTCAATATTCCTCCAAAAGAATATATATAGTTAATACTAGTATTTGCAAGATCTGACAGTATCCCAACACCTTCATTATAAATACCGCCCCCAAATGTTGCTTGTTGTACGAGTTGTATTTGTGAAGGTAATACAGATCCTTGGTATGTTGTGTTAGAGCTAGGGAAGGAGAATCCTATATAGCTAGCTTGACCTGTTTGAGGGTTTGAAACCATTATTTGCATGTTATCTCCTTGATTCCATACCCATTGTCCTCTATTCCCTCCATAATGATTATATGGTTGGTTTATAATAATCTGACTATTATTCCATGATTGATAATTTACAGTAACAACGTTTACATACCTACCACCTTCCCAGCCTGCTTGCCAACCCCTTGTTTGATCAAAAAGAGAAAAATATGGGCTATCCCCTACCCTAGGTGACAGAGATCCAAGATTGCATCCATTAATTATATATTCTGTCCCTCCAGCACTATTACCACTTCCACTTGATGCTACATCTAGTGAAGTTATAGAGGTGTTTGTATTACTAGAGCAAGTAGGTTGTATTACTAGGTTATATACATATATAGAATTACTACCCCCTCCTCCATTATCTCCTCCTACAAGGTAAGCATAACCATTTGATATGGATACTGTTATACCAGATCCATATAATGATTGTGGCATTGTTCCTACTTGTGTCCAGCTAGACAATCCTCCCCCTGGTTCTATATTTGCCTCATATATTGTATTTAATGGATTGCCTTGTGAATTTCTTCCTCCAAATAGGAAAATATTATTTTGATATTCTACTGCTGATGCGTGATATATGTTTTGAGGGAGAGATGATGTCTGATTCCATGAGCCTATATTAGACAAAGAAGAAACATAGACGTTAGTTGTTGGACTTGGATAAGTATATGTATATGAATATGGCCAACAACCATATTCTGGCCATACTCCATTAACTAGGTTAGTATGTACAGGTACAGTTTTCCATCCCCAACGGCATGAACTACCACTAACAGTTGTAATTCCCATACCCCCTACACTATATATATATGCTCCATTGGTAACTACAGAATTGTCATAAACTGCACCTGGTAGTGTTGATACACTACTCCAATTTGTAGTTCCAGTTTGAGACATTGTTGTTTCATATACAGAGCTTAATGCTGTTCCACCATTCAAACCTCCTACAATATATTCATTAGATCCATAACTAGTATTCCCAGCATTTGATATATTTTGTGGTAGGGTTTGAGCACCTTGAGTTGTCCAAGTATTTAAAGTTCCATTGGATGCAGTAGTTGTTGATGAGTGAGATGTTGATGTGATACTTCCTTGAAGATTTACTGCCATAGATTGTCCTTGGTTCACTGTTCCTAAAGCTTCATTTTGTGGTGTTATGTTATATGTACAAGTAGGTTTTGGAGGTGTAGCTTTTATGCTACCTGTAGAACAATTTGTAGGTGCTGTTGGTGAAGGTAGAGGATTAGGAGTAGGATTGGTAGTGCTAGTGAACTCATTATTTCCTATATAGGATAGTCCATTTTGAATACCTGATTGAGCAGCTGAAAAGGCTATTTGTCCTGAATAAGTTAGTGAATTTTGGGAAGTGTTTAGAATAACCTTAGATGTCAGTGAAAGCATCATGATCAATAGGACTATAGCAATAAGCATAACTATGATAAGCGTTTGTCCTTTTGAATCAATTTTACCTATATTCACAATTATAATATAATATATACAAAAAAAGTATGCAATACTATAGTATAGTAAGTATTATTTGTAGCCTTTGAATATGAAACATTTTAAAATAAAAATACTGTTGAGAGTTCTTTTTTTAATTGTTGTTATAGTACTTGTTGTATTTTTGTATACTTATTCTAAGATAAAATATGTAAATATAAGCGGAAATATATATTCCAATAATCTGTCATCTTTAAAGGGTGAAATAACATCACAGCTAATTGGCCAAAATATTTTTTTAATGTCTAATAATAGTTTATATAATGATATACAAAAAGTATATCCTTTCTTTAGTATTAATAATTTAAAAATAAAAAAGAATTATCCAAATAAGATTTCAATATACATAAAAAGTGATAGACCATTATTCTCATATGAATTTAGAAATAATGTCTTTTTTGTATCTTCAAATGGAAGTGTTATTAAAGGTTACAAGAATAGCAATATAGTGAATATATCATCCTCTATAAAGGTTACGCATCAGCAAATTTTAGATATGGTCAAACTAGTTAGTAATATTAATAATGAATATATGTTATCTGTATCATCATATAACTTATATAATTCATATGTGCAACTTAATATGGGTACAAGAACAGCAATATTAACATTTGAAAGATCTATAGAGTCACAGGTATTAGAACTTAATGATGTTCTTCAAACAGTTAATATGGCAAATTGTAAAGTGATTAATGTGGAATTTAGTAAAGTATTCTGTGGGACTTAGTATTTATTGATGATCTAAATATTGAAGATAAATTTATTTTAATATATACTATTCAGTAATATTATGAAAGGCATTATTACAGGCATAGATGTAGGATCTTCAAAAATTACAACTGTAATTGTTAATGTTGATGAAGAAAATATATCAGTCATAGGAGTTTCTACTCACGAATCTTCGGGTTTAAAAAAGGGCGTTATTATAAATATAGATGAAGCTATAAAGGCTATATCTGAATCTGTGGAGGCTGCTGAAAGGATGGCGGGTGTAAGAATTCAAAATGCTGTAATATCACTTGGGTGTAAACATATATCATCAACAAATAATAAAGGGGTTGTAGCAATATCAAGAGATGAAATATCTGGAGAAGATGTGTTGCGTGCTTTAGATAGTGCTAGAGCTGTTTCTGTTCCTCAATCAAGAGAAATAATGCACGTGATACCAAGAGAGTTTATAGTGGACTCACAAGGTGGTATAAAGGATCCTATTGGTATGTCTGGAATAAGGTTAGAGGTTGATACTCATATTATCACAATAACAAGTATGGTTTTACACAACCTTACTAAATGTATAAATCAAGTAGGTCTCTCTGTTGATGATATATTGTTCTCTGGTTGGATTGATGCTGAGGTTATTCTATCATCAACAGAAAGAGAGCTTGGAGTAGTTCTTATTGATATTGGATTTGGAGTCTCAGATGTTGTTATATACCAAGATGATTCTATAGCATATTCTTTTTCAGTGCCTATAGGAAGTTCTAATATAACTAATGATATAGCTATAGGATTGCGTCTATCTATAGATGATGCTGAAAAGGTTAAAACATCAATCCCTACACTTGTGAAAAAAGCTCAACAGAGGCAAGAACAAGAAGAAAAAGATAAGAGATATGCATATCCTAAGAAAGAAAATACAGATATAAAAGAACAAGATCTGATGTTAAATCTTTCTGATATAGGTATACAAACAGAAAATGGATACGAAGAGATAAAAAAAAGTATGCTTGATGAGATTATTGATGCTAGATTGGAGGAGATATATTCTACCATTATAGATGATATTACAAAATCTGGGTTTGATTATAAAATGCCTGCAGGTGTTGTTTTAACAGGAGGTGGAGCTAAACTTAGTGGTATATCAAAAATAACACAAAAATACTTCTCTTCTGCTGCAAGAGTTGGATATGCATCTAACCTAAAAGGTCTTATAGAAGAAATATCTGGTCCAGCTTATACTACTGTTTATGGTTTAATTAATTCTGTTATTAAAAATAGTAACGATGGAAATAAGAATAGCAGTGTTTCTAGTAAGAGTGGAAATGGATTTAGCGCATCAAAGATTATAGATCTAATAAAATCTATAATGCCTTGATATTTCCCATATAATATGGAATAATTGTCGAAGTATAATCTTAATAATAATTTGTATGTTAGTAAAACCTCAGTCTCTAGATAATAATGCTAAAATAAAAGTTGTAGGCGTTGGTGGAGGTGGAAATAATGCTTTAAATACAATGATTTCTGTTCATAACATAACAGGGGTTGATTTTATATCTGTTAATACTGATTCTCAAGCATTAAAAAATTCTCTGGCTGAAACAAAAATTCAAATAGGATCAGAGCTTACTAAAGGTTTAGGTTCAGGAGGTATTGCTTCTATAGGTAAACAGGCTGCAGAAGAAAGTGTAGATTTAATACATGAATCTCTTTCTGGTGGAGATATGGTTTTTGTAACTGCAGGTATGGGTGGTGGTACTGGAACAGGAGCTTCTCCAGTAGTTGCTGGCATAGCAAAAAACTTAGGTGCTTTAACAGTAGGTGTTGTAACAAAGCCTTTCACATTTGAAGGAAAAAGAAGGATTCAAACAGCTATTGAAGGCATCGAAGATCTAAAAGGTAAAGTTGACACTTTAATTGTTGTTCCTAATCAAAGACTTTTAGATATTATTGATAAAAAGATTTCTTTTCTAGAAGCTATGAAAATA
This sequence comes from bacterium, assembly GCA_021805885.1. Next base: position 9,803 of record JAJZDR010000080.1, read on the forward strand.
GTTGATGATGTTTTAGGACAGGGAGTAAGATCAATATCTGATCTTATAACAAAATCGGGAATGATTAATGTTGATTTTGCTGATGTTAAGGCTATTATGTCTGAAGCTGGTACTGCATTGATGGGTATGGGTATTGCTACCGGTGATAATAGGGCTAAAGATGCAGCTAAACAAGCTATTAATAGTCCCCTATTGGAACTATCTATTGATGGTGCAACAGGAATTCTTTTCAATATAACTTCAGGTCCTGATTTATCTATGATTGAAGTTGATGAGGCTGCAAATATAATATCTGAAGCCGCAGATCCTAATGCAAATATTATATTTGGAGCTACTATAGATGATAGTATACAAGATGCTTCAATAAGAATTAATGTTCTAGCTACAGGGTTTGAAGAAAAAACTCAAGATAAAATAATAAGGGATAAAGGTTTTAATAGGCCTGTAACTACACAAGAAACTTTCAAAAAGGATGTTTATGTCACTGATTATGATGCTGAGACAAAAGATATTGAAGAAGAAGTTACTGCTGTAAAAGAGGAAGAGGATGATGATGAATATGAGACTCCCGCTTTTTTAAGAAGAATTAAGAAATAATCTAATGGATTTAGACTTAAATTTGAACTTAAGTTTATTTAAATACTCTGTAGATATTATTACACTAAGCTCCCTTTTGAACTCACTCGAAATTCCAAAGAAGATTCTAGATGACCTGGTGATTAAAGATTTTGATCAATTTGCAAATTTATTGAATTTAGATGTATCAAATACTAGTATACGTGACTTTGCCCTTGGATATCATAGAATTGATACAGGATTTGCTAATACCATGCTTGGTTCGTACAGGAGTATAAATGAGTTGATTAGATCTTTATATCAAGATAAAGGTAATGTTTTTGCAGTAGCTACAATATTAAGGATTAATAAGGTGCTGACAGATAAAACATTTGAAATATGGGAAAGTGGTAAGTTTAGAACTCCAGAATTTCCTTATCAGGGAGAATATGATTTTATAAATGGAGAAGATTCACTCTCATATGATACAATTTCAAAAGATATTAATATGTTGGCTGATTTTTATCAAGACTCAAGGTATCCCAATATATTAAAAATACCTATAATTGGATATAACCTTTTTAAATTAAAACCTTTTTCTGTGTTAAATGATTTTACTATACTTTTTATAATGAAGTCTTTAATGATAGAGATTGATATATTTAATGAAATATCTTTAGTTAAAATATTTTCAGAGAATCTTGAGAGTATGCAAACTTCAAACCAAACCTTGGATATGTGGGTTGAAAATTTTTTTAAGTATATGCACGCTGAACTATCAGAGATTCATGATTTTGTATATAAATATATTTCATTAGAAAAGAGGAGATTAAATTCAGATAAGATTGTATCAATACTGTCAGACAGACAAAAGAAAGCTTTTTTATTTTTTGTAGATCATAGAACTCTCACAAGACAAGAGTATGCAAGAATTTTTAAAATATCTCCTATGACAGCATTTAGAGATTTGAATATAATGAAAGAATTAGGGATTTTAACTGTATTTGGTCAAGGTAGAGGGACTAAATATACTATCCTTGAGAAATACTTATTATAAATAAGATTTTATAATATTTTCAAAATAGCTATATGAATATGCCCCTAAAATCATTTGTCCTTGTACCTTACCATTTTTAAGTGTTCCTATTACAATTGTTGGAGTTCCTCCAAGATTAATTCTATTTCCACTAGCTATGTCTTTTTGTATCTGGGGTTCATAAGTTTTATTTGTAACACAGGAGGCATACTTTGTCATATTAAGACCCATAGCTCTTGCATATCCTGTAACAATAGATGGAGTATTATTATTTTGTGTTGTAGAGTACATTTTATTATAATATTGCCAGAATTTACCTTGTGCAGAAAAACACCTACCTTCTATCGCCATTTCAGTAGACAAAGGATGAATATTAACAAGTGGGTAATCTCTAAAAGTGAATACTGCCTCTCCAGTTTTTACAAAATTTGTATAAATTGAATCACCTGCTCCATTTGCAAATTGTTTACAATAAGGACATTGAAAATCTCCATATTCAACTATACCAACTTTTGCAGTTTTTAAATTTCCTTCAACAGGGTTTGTACCTAGAGATACAGTTACAACCTTATTATTTGTAGGTGGTGTTATGGTATTCGCAGTGGTATTTGTTGAACTATTAGTAGATTTAGAGTTTTTTGATACATTAGCATTATTACTAGATAATATTATAGCTATAGCTATAATAACTCCTGCTATAACTATTGAAATAGGTAATACCATCGGGTTAGTGTGTTTGGGTGTGAGCTTAGCTTCAGTTTTATTGGAATTTTCCTGATCCATAGGATAATATTATAACATAAATTTTAGATATGGATCTAGATCTTTAAATCCAAATACCTGTATTCAGAAAACTATGTTTTAAAAAATATTATATGTTCAATATTAAAGCTTGTGAATAGTATTTGTTTATTGATATAATAATATATATGATAACAAAAAAAGATATTCTTCATATTGTAAAACTTTGTAATATAGAGATAAAAGAAAGTGAAATTTCAAAATTCCAAAATCAATTAGCTCAAATTATAGATTATATAAATATATTAAATGAGGTTGATACAGATAGCATAGATTCATTCTTTGAAGTTAATGACTTATCTACTGTTATGCGTGAAGATATAGCGGGCACATCTTTAGATTTTGATGATATTAAAATAAATACTATTAACGTAGATAAAACTCAAATAAAGGTAAACAAAGTATTATGATTAGTGAACTTAAAAAACAGTTAGATAATAAAAAAATTAGTGTAACAGAGATTGCAGAAGAATATATAGCTAAAGCTAAAGATTTAAACCCTACACTTAATGCTTATATCTCTATAACAGAAGATTATGCTCTATCTCACCTACCTTTTGATTCACGAAATAAACTTTCTGGAATACCTGGAATAATAAAAGATAATATAAATATAAAAGGATTAAACGCCACTGCAGGTTCACGTATCCTCGAAAACTACATATCCCCCTACTCTGCTTCAGTAGTTTCCAATTTGTCTGATTTTACACTAATTGGAAAAGGCAACATGGATGCTTTTGCTTTTGGATCATCTACTGAAAACTCTGGGTATGGAG
>JAJZDR010000060.1 GCA_021805885.1 bacterium
TTAATTACCGCTAAGTTTAACTAAAATATTACAAGTACGTTTATGTATCATAGCAACACTCCCCTTTGATAGATATCTATATCTTTTTAATGTTTGTCCTTCATCTATCCTAATCTCTTTTATTATATAAGGCTTCTCCAAATTCTTTTTGTCTGCATTATTTATAGCTGTTTTTATCACCTTCCTTAATACATCTGCATTCCTATAATTTAAAAATGAAAGGGTTGATACAGCAACATCTGGAGATAAACCTTTTAGTAATCTTGCTACTCTACGTGTCTTTCCTGCAGACCCTTTTATATTTTTAACACTTGCAATAACTTCTTTGTTTTCCATATCATTATTATTATACATAATTAACTTTCTACCCTACCTATACTACCTTGGTTTTGAGCAATTTTACCTTTTCTACTATGTCCTCTGAAAAGTCTTGTTAGAGCAAATTCTCCAAGTTTATGTCCTACCATTGCTTCATTAATTAAAACAGGTATATGATGTTTTCCATTATGTACTGCAATTGTAAGACCAACCATCTCAGGAGATATTGATGAACGACGTGCCCATGTTTTAATAGGCTTCCTATCTCCAGATGTCTTCTGTAATATAACTTTTTTTAATAACTTTTCATCCACATAAGGACCTTTCTTACTAGATCTTGACATATTATTTTTTTACCCTTTGTCCGGTTCTTTTAATTAATATATATTTATCAGTTAATTTATTTTTTCTTGTTTTAGTCCCACGTCTATGCCCCCAGATATCCTTAGATATACCTCCAACTTGACCTTTACCTTCTCCTCCTCCGTGAGGATGCTGTTTGGCATGCATTGCCATACCTCTAACTGAAGGCCTAATTCCTAAGTATCTTGTTCTCCCAGCCTTCCCAAGTTTCTGATTCGCATGATCTGTGTTGCCAACCCTTCCTATGGTTGCAAGATTATCTGAATTTACATATCTTACTTCACCAGAAGGAAGTTTTAAAAGAGCAAGATTATTTTCTTCTATAGATTGTAATTTTGCAAATACACCAGCAGATCTTACCAAAATACCTCCATGTCCTTTGGTAGTTTCTATATTGTATATCTCGGATCCTACTGGAATCTTTTTAATTGGTAGCGCATTACCTATTCTAATTTCAGCATTCTCTCCTGACTCAACCCTATCACCGAGTGATAATCCTACAGGTGCAATTATATACCTTTTATCCCCGTCTGTATAGTGTAAAAGTGCAATTCTAGCAGTTCTTATAGGGTCATATTCTATAGATTTCACATAAGCAGAAATTCCATATTTTTCTCTTTTAAAATCTATCATTCTATATCTTTGTTTAACCCCTCCTCCTTGGTGACGTACTGTGATAACACCTCTAGAATTCCTCCCCGCTTTACTTTTATATTTTACAAGTAGTGATTTTAGTGGTTTATTCTTTCTTAGACCATCTTTAGAAACCAACACTGTATGCCTTAAAGACGCAGTTACTGGATTATATGTTTTTAAATTTTTATTTTTATTTTTCTTCATCTTGAAGCTCCTTTTCTTTCATTCATATTTGTATCAGTTTTTTTATCTACCCCTCTTCTTCTCAAAAGAGTCCTTGCAATACCCATAGGTCTTGAATTTTTAGACTTTGTATCTTTCTCTTGTGATTTTAACAGATTTTCCTCTTTTGAATCTGTATTATTTGATTTTTCAGTTTTTGAGCCTAGACTTTTTATGTCTTTATTTTTACTTGTTACACTCTTAGATTTCTTTTTCTTTTCCTCTTCTTTATCCTCCCCGAGTAAGTTAATACTAAAACCTGGTTTCAATTTTACATAGGCTTTTTTTGTATCTGCTCTTTTATTTTTTACAATGTATCTTTTTTTGTTTATATCTCTAATTTTCTTACCCTTTTCTCTAAGTAATCTAATTTCAGCAACCTCTACAGAAAAAGCTTTTTCCACTGCAGCCTTAACTCCTTTTTTATCTGCAAGCATTGAAATCTTGAATCCATACCATCCGCCAGAAGCATTCGTGGAAATCCTTAAGATTTTCTCTGAAATTATAGGTTGTTTCAATACATCAGCTGTTTTCATTTATTTCACCTTTTTATCTACTTTTTGAGAATTAGAATTTTTAGATTTACTGGACCCAGATTCCTTATTTTTAGTAGGTTTTACTACTTTAGTTTTATTAACTGTTGATTTTTTGACCTCTGGTTTCTTTGCTACTATTTTCTGAGCTACAGGCTTTTTAATTTTTGATTCCACCGATTTAGTTCTAACTAATAGCTTTTTACTTTTAGTCTTAATAGTTTTAGCAGATTTAGAAATTTCTGCATCACTAAACTTCTCATCACTATGCTTCGCATCTTGATGCTTTGCATCCTGATGAATTATATTTTTACTTTCCAACTGAACAGACTCAGAGGCCTTAGTTTTTAATGCATACCCAGGAATATTATTAATTGAATCCTGTACAAATAAAAGTTTCCTTGTATTTTCAACATCATAAGCATTGAGTACATCCGCTCTTAACACTTTTATTTTCTGTATGTTTGAGAAAGCCTCTTTTATATTTTGAGAGTTAAGATTTGCTACTATTAAAGTTTTTGTGCCTGTAATATTTAATTTTTCTAATATTGATACTGCTTGTTTAGTCAACGGTTTTTTTGAGAATTTTATATCATCTAGGACAATTACTGACCCCTCAGATGCTTTTAAACTTAATGATGAATATAGGGCTATCCTTCTCATTTTCTGGGGCATTGATAACTTGAAAAATTTTGGCTTTGGTCCGTGAGAAACTCCTCCAGATCTTTGTATATTAGACTTTTTAGATCCAGCTCTGGCACGTCCAATTTTATTATTTGCCCATAATTTCTTTGTTGTTCCAGCTATATCAGACCTACCCTTTGTTGACCTTGTTCCTTGTCTAGCATTTTGGAGATGCACATATATATATTGATCTATGAGATACCTATTTATTGATGCATTAAAGACATTATCCTTTAATTCTATTTTTTTTGTATTTTTTTCTCCATTCTGAGAATATATATCTATCTTCATTATTCAGCCTTTATAACAATTAAATTATTCTTTGCACCAGGGACTGCTCCTTTAAGAACCATTATGTCATCTTTTATATCAATAATTTCTAATCCCTTAACGGTAACCTTATCTTGCCCCATACGTCCTCCCATTTTTTTACCTTTCTTAACGTTACCAGGAGTAGTTCCTGACCCTATTGACCCTGGATGCCTTTCTTTATCAGATTGTCCATGAGTCTTTGGTCCACCGTGAAACCCCCATCTTTTTACAACTCCAGCAAAGCCTTTTCCCTTAGTAGTACCATATACCTCTACTTTTTCACCAACAGTAAAAATCGAACTTAATATCTTGTCTCCATATTCTACATTACCTATATCCCCAACTTCTTTTATATATTTTGGGACTTTCAAACCAAGGTTCTTAGGACCCGGGCTCTTTGAGTCTTGACTCTTTAAATTTTTAAACTTACCTATCTCTGGTTTTTTGGGGTTTTTTTTATTGAGTAATCCTAATATAACAGAATTGTATCCATCTTTCTCACTTTTTTTAAACCCACAAACTACACACATTGATGTGTCAATAAGAGTAACGGGATAAACTGTTCCGTTTTCCCCAAATACTTGAGTCATGTCTTTTTTAATACCCAATATAGTTCTCATAATCAAAAAAATAGAAAGTAGATCCCTTGGATCTAGATCCTTCTATATATAAACTTAAATATCTTACTTTATTTCAATACCAACACCCACAGGTAACTGTAGGTGGGTAAGTATATCAATTGTCTTCCCGGTTGGTTGCAATATATCAATTAACCTTTTATGGATCCTCATTTCAAAACTTTCCATGGATCTTTTATCAACATGAGGAGATGTGTTTACTGTATATTTTTTTATTTTTGTAGGTAGAGGAATAGGACCAGAAGTTTTAGCTCCAGAAGATACTGCAGCATCAATGATTTTTTGAGCAGATTTATCTAAAATCTGGACATCAAAACCCTTCAATTTTACTCGTATCTTGTTATTATCCATACTAAAAAGAGCAAATAAAATTTATTTCACAACTTTTGTTATAATTCCAGCCCCAA
>JAJZDR010000050.1 GCA_021805885.1 bacterium
GTTCATATTTATGTTCATTCTAAATATATTATGACGACTCACTTCTTCTTTTTCAATTCTACTTTCAGTATGTTTCTGTATTAGAATCAAATATCATTTCAGTATGTTTTTGTATTGGACAAGACTTCCAATTTCAAAAATATTGTGATTGATATATAATCAACCTATGGCCTTGTCGTCTAGTGGTCTAAGATATTAGGTTCTCATCCTAAAGATCGTGGGTTCGAATCCCACCAAGGTCACCAAATATGACAATTATAGATAAAACATTGAGGGTCATCACTATCTTCTATATCAGCTTCATCTTTCCAGGGATCTGCTTTCCCCATGAGCATTATTACTCTAGATAATTCCTCTTTTAAGGTTTCGTTGTTAGGTATTGGACCATTTTCCATAAGGCAAATTATACCAAATCCTATAGTTTTTAGACAAATACAAGATTTTTATCAAATTTCTTATTGACAAAATATTTTATTGATAGTAATGTAACTTTATTATGACAGCTTCTTTAGCTATAGATATTTTAATATATGGATTGTTGATAGTTGTGTTTATAATAGCAATAATTCTTCCATATCCATCATTCGAAAGTAAAAAATCAAAAGAGAAAGAGCCTAGGCTCAAAGATAATGAATCTAACAAGTGAACTTAAAAAAAGAATAAAAAAAGATTTAGACCCAGATACTCTTCTTCCAGAAGAATTGCCGATTTATGTATCTTCCTTTGTATATATGTTTGGATCTTTAACACTTGCTTGTTTTATAACTTTGATAATTACAGGTATTATCATGGTTTATGAAGGCCCTATTTGGTATCAATCTTCACAGATAGGATTTTTCTTTAGATCTATGCATTTTTGGGCAGCACAAGTTTTTTTCTTTTTCATGACAGTACATTTTCTCACAAACTTTTTTATAGCAGGGTGGAGAAAAGGAAGAGTAATTACATGGATAAGCGGATCCTTACTTTTTGGGATATCAATGTTTGAGGCTTTTATGGGATATTTAATGGGAGGAGGATTTTTTGCTCAATGGAATCAAGTTCAAGCAAAAGATGCTATGAATGCTATTGGTGCAACATTCTTTTTCAATATTTTAGATAATGGTCAGGTATATGGGTTACATGTTGTAATATTACCCTTGGTGTTGGTTTTCTTATTAGTGATACATTTATATTTTATAAGGAGGAAAAATGTAGTTCCTCCAATAGGTTATGATGAATAGTAATATAGGTTTGAAAGAATCAGATTTAGTAAAGGAAGTATCTATAAGTTTTCTTTGTATACTGGTTATTGTTATTCTATTTTCCTTCTTTTTTAAATCTCCAAATGTTGGACCTTTGTCAATACAGACTTATGCAAAAAACAATCCAAAGGGTTTTATAACAACAACACTGCATGATCTTATGGGGACAAGTTTGATAGCTACATATGGTCCTCCATATAATAACAATGGAACAGCACAAAGTATAGGTCCTATATCTCCTGGTGGTATAGAGGGTGTTACCGTACCTTTGAATACTAAAGTAGACTTTGTAATGATTCCTCTTAAAATGGAAGCTAGTATCAATCCTAATATAACCTTACTTTTGAATGAGTTTAATGGTGCAACTTTGAAAGTACAAAATATGTGGGAACAAAATACGTTATCAGCTCTTCCAAATGCCAGATATGAAGATGGATTAGTAATTTTTCCTAGTAGCGACCATATAGATGGGAACTATGGACCTGTTGTTCAAATGTTAAATTCTTTACTAAAATTAGGTAAAAGTGGTTTATTCTCGAGAGCATTATCTAGTGAGAATATAGACAATAATGGGGTATATACATACAATGATCAAAATGTACTTCTGTTTCTTCAAGGATCTCCTCTGATGTCTAAGGCAGCCAGTCTTAATATGCTCGGCGGAGAGTGGGGAATATTAAAGGAGACGGGTCCTTATCCAGGTCCTTGGTGGCTTGCATTTTATACATTTTTATACCAAACACCTTTTTATTCTAGTTCCCCTATAGCAGATCTTATGGCATTTGCCACATTTTCACTGTTAATTGGAGTTATTACGTTCTTACCATTTATCCCTGGACTACGCAGAATACCATATATAATACCTGTATATAAGATTATATGGAGAAGATTTTATAATGAACAAAAACGACCAAAGGATTAAATCATTTATATTATTTGCTCTTATAATTATAGGTATATATTTTACCTACAATGCTTATGAGAGCGTAGTACATCTAAATTTATATTTATCTGTAATTTATATTGCTATCGTTCTTTCTATAGCTTTTTATACAACCAGACTATTTTATGAGTTTAGATATATGTATAGACTTTTAAAAGTCAGAGGAGAAATAATAAATATTCTTTTAAAATTAAAAATAAATAAAAAAGAAGCTAATGTTTTAGCTGAAAATTTGGTTTTAAAAAAAACAGATATAGAGTCTTGGAAAGAAATTCCAGTAAATTCAAGAGATGAGATTAATGAATCTTTAGGAAATTTACACAGGTATAAATATGGAGATACTGTACTTAATAGAATTATAAATAGAAATCTAAAAAGATATTAATTTATTATAATAGTTCTTTTCTCTCTCTCGATACCACTAGAAAAATAATCACTATAGTTATTGTGTGAATATACCATTTTTATAGTATAATGAAAATATAGTTCCAATTTGTTTTAATTAGGGTATATATGTTGTGAAATATAAATCAGAAAATCTTGATGACACAAAAAAAATTGCAGAGAAAGTAGCAAAAAGCATAAAAGGTAATGAAATTTTATGTTTGTATGGTGACTTAGGATCAGGTAAAACTACTTTTTCAAAAATGTTGGCACAATCTTTAGGATTTAAAGATGATATAACATCACCCACATTTATAATAAGGGCAGACCATGAAAATAATGGTATGTATTTGTATCATTTTGATTGGTATAGGCTTGATGATCAAAAAGATCTAGAAATGGTAGGGTTTTATGATACCTTGGGTCATGGTGTTGTAATTATTGAATGGGCAGACAAATTTAGTAATGTGATAGAGGAACTTGAATCTAGATCCAGTGAATCTAGATCTGGAGGACCTAGGTCCATTAATCATAGTAAGGTTATAAGAATGTATTTTAAACATGTAGAATCTGGATCAAGATCCATTGGATCCGACGGGTCTAGGGATGATAATATTAGAGAAATAGAAGTTAAATATGGAAATATTAATAATTGATGGAACACATGATAAGCTTAAAGTTTTTCTATTTAAAGATAATAAATTAGTAAAAAAATTTGAAAGTGAACTCAATAATGTATTTGTATCTTTAGATAAAATATTTGATGAATTTAGAGGTGTTGATTTTATAGGCATTAATAAAGGGCCTGGTTCATTTACCAGTACTAGAGCATCTCTTGCTTATGTAAAAGGATATTCTCTCTCAAGTGGAACTCCTATTGTAGCTATATCATCATTTGATGTATTGAAAGAAACGGGTAAACCTGAAATTGTATCTGCAGGAAGGGGCAATGTTTTCACAAAAAAAGGGAAAAGTTATAAAATTATACATGATGAAAAATTTACACCTTGTGAAATTGATTATGATATATTTTTTAAAATTGTAAAAAGAAAAATCAAAGATAAGGAATTTGATGATCCTTTATACGTCTTACCTTTATATATAAAAACATTATGAACAAACCAAGTGTAAACATACTAGGAATTGAGACATCTTGTGATGATACTGGAGTTGCTATAGTCAAAGATGGTTATACGATTGTAGACTCTATATTATCTTCTCAGGATCATGCAAGGACAGGTGGAGTTGTTCCAGAGAAAGCATCAAGAATGCATATTGAGGTTTTGCCTTTACTGATAGATAAGATAATAAAGAGAAATCCAGATATTGAGATTTCAAAGATAGCAGTGACACTAAATCCAGGGTTAGTTCCAGCTTTACTTGTGGGGGTTTCTTTTGCCCACGGTTTTGCTAAGGGATCTGAATCCCACGGATCTGAATCCCACGGATCTGGATCCAAAGCAGAAAGTTTGCCCATTATTAATATTAATCACTTGTATGCTCATGTATACGCTAATATTCTCAAAAACCCTAATATAGAATTTCCACATATTTCTCTTCTTATATCGGGTGGGCATACACAGATCATAAAGGTGTCGTCAGAGACAGCTATGGAGGTTATAGGACAAACAGTTGATGATGCAGCAGGGGAGGCATTTGATAAGGTTGCAAGAATGTTTAATCTTCCATATCCTGGAGGCCCTCATGTATCAAGAATTGCAGAAAAAGGAAATGAAAATGCTATAGAGTTTCCAAGACCAATGATAGGATCTAAGGACTTTAATTTCTCTTTTTCAGGGCTTAAAACATCCGTACTTTACTATATTAAAGATCATGATAATCTGAATAGAGAAGATGTACTTGCATCATTTCAGTTTGCAGTAGCTGATGTATTAGTTAAAAAAACTATAAAAGCAGCAAGGAGTCTTAATATTAATACAATTACAATAGCCGGAGGTGTTGCTGCAAATCTAAGAATAAGGGAAGAGTTTGAAAAATATAAAGACGAATTTGTTCTCTATTTTCCTCCAATAGAATTATGTACAGATAATGCTGTTACGGTAGCAGGATTGGCCTATCACTATTAGCCTATCTATACCTATAATATATATGTTTCTGATATATGAAAATATTGCTATTTGTGCTACAATCATATGTTACAAGTAGGTTTATTTAGAAGTAGGCTTATTTTCCAATTGATTTATATAATTAAATTGTTATGGCAAAGAAAAACGAAGATTTTTCTAACAAGTTTTTATTAACTAAAAAGGGACTAGATGCCTTAAAAGAGGAGTATAGTGATAAAGTTAATATACAAAGAAGGAAAATCAATGACAATATTAATAGAGCACGTCTGGAAGGTGATTTATCTGAGAATGGTGCATATTCTGCTGCCATGCTTGAAAGAGAACTTAATGAGGCAAGGATAAGTGAGATTGAAGATATTCTTAAAAATTATGTTATTGCAACAGATAGGGGAGATGATAATATAGTTCAAATAGGATCTAGTATTGTTGTAAAATCAGAGAAAGGAGAGAAAAAACTTATTATGGTTGGAGTCTCAGAGAGTGATCCTATTGAAGGTAAAATATCTGTTGATTCTCCTATTGGAGCCGCTCTAGTTAAAAAAAAGAAGGGAGATAGTGTAAAAGTGAGTGTAGGTGATGATATAGTAGAATATACTATATTAAGTATACAAAATTAGATACATTGTAATAGGCCATGTCCATTTTTAATAAATTTTTTGATTCCAATCAAAAGCAAGTACATAGGCTTGAGGGTAAAATTTTACTTATAAACGACCTAGAGGATAGAGTATCAAAATTATCAGACGAAGATATAAGGGCTAGGATCCAAGATATAATAAAAAAATTTTCCAAGACTAAGGATGATGATATAGAAAGGATAAGAGATGAGTTTTTAGAGGAAGTTTTTGCAATAGTAAGAGAGTCTGCTAAAAGGTCACTCAATCATAGGCATTATGATGTGCAGCTTATGGCAGGGCTTGCTATGGCTCAAGTAAGACTTGTTGAGCTTCTAACTGGAGAAGGTAAAACTCTTGTTGCTACGCTTCCATTGACCCTATATTCATTATTTAAAAAAGGAGCTCATATTGTTACTGTGAATGATTATCTTGCAAAAAGAGATGCTGAATGGTGTGGTCATATTTATTCATTTTTGGGACTCTCCATAGGAGTAGTTACTTCTGATAGGACATATAAGTTTGTGCCTTTAGATAAACTAAAAGATTATGGAAAAACAGAATCTGACATAGATGCATTAAAAAAAGAAGGGTTTAAACTGAATAGTATGCATGGAGCACAACTTTTTGAGTGTTCTAAAAAGGAAGCATATGAGTGTGATATTACGTATGGGACTAATAATGATTTTGGGTTTGATTATCTAAGAGATAACCTTGTATATTCAAAAGCTGATTTTGTACAAAGAGATCTTTTCTTTTGTATAGTTGATGAAGCTGATTCAGTATTAATAGATGAGAGTAGAACACCTCTAATAATATCTGATCCAGTTGAGAGTGATGTGTCTTCATATACACGTTTCGCACAAATTGCAGGGCAATTACAAGTTGAGGCAGATTATACTCTCGATGAGAAGATACAATCTGTGACTTTGACAGAAAATGGGATAGATAAGATAGAAAAAATCATGAATGTTGATGATATTTGGAGTGATTATAAGAACACATATCATCTTGAAAACGCTTTAAAAGCAAAATCATTCTTTATTAAGGATGATGAATACCTTGTAAAAGATGGAAAGGTTATAATTGTTGATGAATTCACTGGTAGAATAATGCCTGATAGAAGATTCTCTGAAGGTCTTCATCAAGCCATAGAAGCTAAAGAAGGTGTTGAGATCCTACAAGAAAGTAGGACTTTAGCAACTATAACATTCCAGAATTTTTTTAGATTATATAAACATCTTGCAGGAATGACAGGAACTGCTATGACAGAGGCTGAAGAATTTTTCAAAATTTATCATCTTGATGTTATTTCGATACCACCTAATAGACCTAATGTAAGAATAGATTATGCTGATAGAGTATATAGAAATAAGGATGCGAAATTTAGAGCTGTAATAGAAGAGATAAAGGAGAATAATAAAAAAGGTAGACCCTTACTTGTTGGTACAACTTCTGTAGATACATCTGAATATCTTTCGAATTTACTTTCAAAAGAAGGAGTACTGCATACAGTTTTAAATGCAAAGTATCATGAACAGGAAGCTAAAATAATATCTCATGCAGGAGAAAAAGGTCAAGTAACTATAGCTACTAATATGGCAGGACGAGGGACTGATATAGTTTTAGGTGATGGAGTTAAAGAGCTTGGAGGTTTACATGTTATAGGTACTCAAAGACACGAATCAAGGAGAATTGATAATCAACTTAGAGGAAGAACTGGTAGGCAAGGAGACCCTGGTTCATCTAGATTTTATGTGTCGCTTGATGATGATTTAATGAGAATATTCGGAGGAGAATCTGTTGCAAGAATATTATCTACACTAAAGGTAAATGAAAATGTTCCTATAGAGGCAGGTATTATTTCTAAACAAATTGAATCTTCTCAAAAAAAGATAGAGTCATACAATTTCGATACTAGAAAATCTCTTGTTGACTATGATGATGTTATGAATAAACATAGAGAGGTAATATTTAGAAAAAGGAAGAAATTTCTAAATAGTATGGAGGATGATAAGTTTGATTATAAAAAGGAAGTATTAGATAAAATTAATCTTCAGATAGAGAATATAGTAGATATTGTTGCTCCAAATGAAGATATAACAAAAGAAGAACTGGAAACCATAATAACTGATTTATATGCAATTATTCCTAAAGAAATTTTTGAGACAGTTTTAAAGGTATCTGGAGCATCATATGAAGAGTGGAAGGATTTAATATTTAAACAGTCTGGATTGGGGAAGTCTAAAGTTATAATTAAAGAAGATCTTCTAGATCAATTGAAAAAAATAATAGAGGAAGCATTATCAATGCAGGAGGAAGTTTTTACTAAAGAGGTATTTAGACAAATTATGAAAGATTCTTATCTCCAAGTATTATCATATCTTTGGACTGATCATATTGATGCGATGGATTATTTAAAACAGAGCATAGGACTTCAAGGATATGCTCAAGTTGACCCATTGGTAGCATACAAACAAGAGGCTTTTTCTATGTTTGATAGGTTTATTAATGCTGTTGAGTATGAGTTTGCAAGAAGAGTATTTTATGTTCAAAAGGTTGAGGTGCAGGAGCCAGTGATGTTAGAGAATTTAAAGCAAATAGAATCTAATTTATCTCAAAAAAATAATAATAATAAAACAGTAGCCAATAGTAATAAATCTACTTTATCTTCTGGTTCAAATAAACTAGGTAGAAACGATCCTTGTTTTTGTGGATCTGGAAAGAAATATAAGAATTGTCATGGAAAAGGTATTTAGATAATACCCCCTACTCTATCCCCTATCTAATAAAGATTATACTCAGTTATTACTAGAGTTTTCATGTCAGAGTTTTTATAAAAAATATATTATCTATTTCATTAAATGAGAGCCTATCCCCTATTACACTATAGGATTTATTTATGATTATAAATTTAAAAATATTTTTACAAATAATGTAGGTATATAATTTAAAAAAGTGTTACATGAATTGCCTTATAGTATTTTTTATGATAAAATCCTTGAGCACGTTTACAAGACATGCCGAACACCTGGATACTCTCTAGGTCTTAGGTTGTCATAAAAAAGGGGTTTTTATGAACTCGCATCGTCTTAGCAACATTCGTTCCATACTTATTGTACTATCTGTTGCACTTTTTGGAACACTTATCCCTGGAATAGTTTTTTATATCACAGAGCATTTTGCTACGGCATTTGTTCTTGGAGTAGACAACTCTCTGGCTTTTATGGTTCTAATTCTTGTTTTTACAGCATTCATGAAAGGAGGAAACAAAAGGTTTCTCATTCAGTATGCATTACCATTCTCGTTTGGAATTTTCCTACAAGTTTGGTTTGTGTTTACCTCAAGAGAAATCCTTTTTGCACTGGTAGTCGTACTCATTGCCTTTGTGGAAACACAAATACATAAGTTTGACAAGCATAGTGCAGGCAACCGCCAAGATGGCTAGTTAAAACTTCTCCAATTTGGGCGTGTGATTAGAGGAAGCTCTACATTTTACACAATTTTGTGTCTATGTATCTTCCTCTCTTCGTTTGTTAATATATTATTATGAAATTAAAACCAGAGATTTTTGTCTTAGTTAATAATATAAGAAGTGCATTTAATGTAGGTTCTATTTTTAGAACATCAGATGCTGCAGGGGTATCTAAAATATATTTATCTGGTTACTCTCCAACCCCCACAAATTTAAAACTAGAAAAAACAGCATTAGGGTCTTTAGATTTTGTAGATTGGGAATATGAAAATGATGTTAATATCTTTATTAAAAAATTCAAAGATGAGAATATCCCTATATTTTCTGCTGAACAAACAGAAAAAAGTGTTTTATATGACTCTATTATATACCCTAAAAAAATGTGTCTTGTAATGGGGAATGAAATATCTGGGGTTGAAGACAATATACTAGATAATTCAGATAAAATTATTGAAATTCCAATGTATGGGGAAAAAAATTCTTTAAATGTAGCTACTGCATATGGAATTTTGATATATCATATTGTATCTCACACCAAATAATCTAATTACATTTATATTTTCCACCTATTATTTTTATGGAAGAGATTAACATACGAAATTCATTTTGAGTATTTTTATTTATAGAGTTTCCAAAATAATTAGTTACTATTTTATGATAATTTAAAAGTACACTAATGTTAGTATCATAATAAAATATAGCTACCAAAGAATTACTCTCATATAAAAAATACTCTATTCCTCCAATATTTACCTTCTTTGAATCTACTACATAATAAGGCTTCAAAGAAGTTATATTTGGTATGGCTGTACAATTAGGATAAACTGCTATTTTTGTTATTATATTATTATCTTCTAATGATACTGAATACGTTGTATTTTTATAAAAAGGTTCCTCAGTAGACACTATTTTCCATGGAGAGTAATATTTAAAAGAAAATTTAGTATTTAAATTCAATACTCCATTATATGTATGTACTTTATTTGAATTACTTTGACTAGAATTAGTGTTGAATCCAGTTGTAATTTTTTGACCAAATCTAGCCTTATTTTTTGGGGGAGATAATGTAAGTATTATTATAACTATTATAAGTAGAAAAACTGCTATTAATAGGTTCCTTATTTGAGTATTATCTTTCATTAGATATGAATCCTAAAATTTATTATATCATAACTATTGAATAGTAAATATATTTTTGTTAGCATGGTTTGGTATGAATTCAATTATAAAAGTAGATAACTTAAAGAAAACTTTCAAAGATGGGAAGGTAAAAGCTGTTAGGGGAGTTTCTTTTGATGTAAATGAGGGGGAAATATTTAGCCTATTGGGTCCTAATGGTGCAGGTAAAACTACTACAGTAGAGATGATAGAAGGACTTATTAGTATGGATGAAGGGAGCGTTATCATTGATGGAATGGATATAAAAAAACATGGAAATGATGTAAAGAGAATAATAGGTGTAACTCTTCAGGCAAACAATTTTTTTGATAATCTATCAATAATTGATATATTAAAATTATTTGGACACCTTTTTGGTGTAGATGTAAACACTGAAGAATTCTTGGAAAAAGTATCTTTAAGTGAGAAGGCAAAAGTATTATATAAAGATATTTCTGGAGGACAAAAACAAAGATTTGTAATAGCTTTAGCACTTATAAATAATCCTAAAATTTTATTTTTGGATGAGCCAACTAATGGATTAGATCCCCAAGCGAGAAGGCATTTATGGGATATTGTTAAATCACTAAAGATCGAAGGAAAAACAATATTATTAACTACTCATTTTATGGATGAAGCTCAATACTTGTCTGATAGAGTTGCAATTATGGATAATGGTAAAATCATTGTTAATGATACTCCAAAAAACCTTATTGAGAGTCTTTTAGATAGAGGGTTTAATAAGACAATTATAGAAGAAAGAGCAAATTTGGAAGATGTATTTATAGATCTTACTGGTAATAAATTAAGAGATTAAACTATGAAAAGAGTATACTATTTGACAATTGCATTCTTAAAAATGACTTTTAAAAATAAGACTAATCTTTTTTTTACTCTATTTTTTCCTTTAGTTTTTATCCTTATTTTTGGTCTTTTCAATTCTCAAAAAGCACCAACTTTAAAAGTTGATATAATATCTAATAATAAAACTGCAAGTATTGCAAATTTATATACCAATATATTCAAAAAAGCAGGATCTATAACAATTACAACCTTAAGTAATCTTAGTAAAGCAACTTCAAATTTGAATAAGGGAAATGTAGATGTTGTTATTAATCTTGAAGCAATAAAATTTAAAGCCCCGTTAAATACTCTTTATCAGCCTGCAAATGTAAGGTTCATTCCTATAGTTACACCCAAATACAATATTACCTTTTATACAAATAAGAATGATCAAAATTACTCGTATGTATTACTTTTGATAGATCAGCTTAAATATAATGCATTGCAACAAGAAGGATTGAAAAACCAAATATTTACTTTCTCACAAAAGAATATAGTTTCAAAAGGGGGTTATAGCTATATAACATTCTTAACTCCAGGTATAGTAGCTCTTGGTATCATGAATGGTATAATTTTTGGAGTTATTACAATAATTATTAATTATAGAGAACTACAAATTCTAAGAAGATTATTCTTAACTCCTTTAACTAAATCTGATTTTCTGGCCAGTTTAACTCTGTCAAGGTTGATAGTAGCAATATTCCAGGCGATAGTGTTATTTGCAGTTGTTGCTGGTGTTTATAATATCGCTCCAAAAGGTAGTTATATAAATCTTGGGATTGTTATCATATTAGGTAGTCTTATGTTTATAACTCTGGCATTACTTCTATCATCTCTTTCAAATTCAGTTAATACTGCAATGCCAATAGCAAATATTATAACCTTACCGATGTTTTTCCTCTCTGGAGTATTCTTTGCAACAACGAGTCTCCCTTCTTGGCTTGCACAAATAGCATCATATTTGCCATTAACATTTTTTGTTAATGCACTACGTGGAATCTATCTTAATGGATATTCTTTAGTAAGTATTAAAGGCGATCTAATAGGATTATTTGTTTGGTTTTTAGTATTCTTTATTATTAATCTCAAATATTTTAGGTGGGATTAGCCTAGATTATCCAATAGCGTTATCAATTACTGACTTTATAATATTATCTATCTGTGTTATAAAGCTCTCCATATCCTCAGATAAACTATCTATGTTTGTAGGTTCAGTTCCTGATAGGTATCTTATACCATTAATTTCATATAAAACTAACACTGTAGGAATTAGTAATCCTGCATTAGGGTTCTTTTCTATTGCACTAATAGCATATGAAATATTATAGTAACCTAGTATATAGTATTGAGTGAAATTTTCAGATAATTTCTCGTTTGCCGTATTCTTCATGTCCAAGTCAAACATAGGAACAAAGCCCTCTTTTCTGAATTCTTCTTGAAGTACCCTCTTTACATAATCTACTGATTTATCTGTTGATTTAGTATATCCTATCTTCTTATTCATTAAAGATATAATACAGTATTTATTTTTGTATGTAAATAGGGTTTATACTATAATGTATAGTAAATTAACCCTTTTATATGATAATATAAAGACATAATGCTATCTATAGAATATATAAGAGAAAATACAAATTCTGTAAGGAAGAATATGGTATCTAGAAAAGTAGACCCATCTAAACTTGATCAACTTCTTGAGATTGATTCTAAAAGAATTTTAATACTCCAAAAAATAAATGGTGTAAATGAAGAGCGGAATAAAGTCTCAAAAGAAGCTTCGAGGGAAGAATCTTATGGTAATCTAGTATTAAGAGAAAAAGGTAAAAAACTAAAAGAAGAAAAAGAAAAATTAGATATAGAGTTTAAAGAGCTTAACTTAAAATTTAACTCTCTTATAAATTGGATTCCCAACATGTTATCTAAAGATGTACCCATAGGATCTGGGGAAAAAGATAACATTGAGGTGTATGCCTGGACTCCCAATGATGGGGAACTTCCAGAAAGCAAACTTGGTAAACTTGATGCTTCACAAAAATATATGCCTCAGCATGTTGTTCATTCAGACAATCATAATTTTAAAATAAAAGATCATTTAGAGCTAGGAAAGGATTTAGATATTATAGATACTAATCAAGGAGCTTTGGTATCTGGATCTAGATTTGTATATTTAAAAAATGAAGCTGTACTACTTCAGATGGCTATTATTGATTTTTTATCTAGAAAGCTTATAAAAGAAGGATTTATGCCATTAGTTCCACCTTTGTTAGTAAAAGAAAGAGTATTATATGGAACAAGCCATTTTCCTGCCGATCAAGATCAAGTGTATGCAATAGAGAAAGATTATATAGAAGAAGATAACAGACTTTATCTTGTAGGCTCTTCAGAACCTTCTAATTTTGGTTACTTTATGGATAAAATATTAGATGAAAATAAACTGCCTCAATATTTTTTTGCTATAACTACTTGTTTTAGGTCAGAAGCCGGGTCTTGGGGGAAAGATGTTAAAGGTATAAAAAGATTACATCAGTTTGATAAATTAGAAATGGGTGCTATATCGTCAAAAGAAGAGTCGACTATAGCTTTTGAAAAACTATTAGATATAAATAAATGGTTTTGGGAATCTTTAGAAATACCTTACCATGTTATTTTAAAATGTAGTGGTGATTCTGGATATTATGCCTCATCAAAACAATATGATATTGAAGCATGGATTCCCTCAGGGCAAAAATTTATGGAAGTTGGCACTGATACTAATGCTCTTGATTACCAAGCTAGAGTGTTTAATATTAAATATAAGGATGATAATGGAAAGTTGCAATTTGCACATACTCTAAATGATACAGGAAGTGCTATAGGAAGAACATTAATAGCTATAATGGAAAACTATCAACAAAAAGATGGTAGTATAAAAGTACCTAGTGTTCTAACAAATTATCTTGGTTTTAATTTTATAAAAAAGACCTAGTCTGAGTGATCTAGATAAGAAGGAGTAAAATATGGACATAAGATATACATTAATAAATTATATACTGACAGATGGAGATAAATCTTTCATAGAGAACCATTTATCTAGACTAGATAATATAATTCCGAATTCAACTATTGATCTTAAAATAACAGAAGAAAAAAGAAAACTATATAAAATTGATATTCAGGTTAAATTGGAACATGTAACTATACGGGTATCAAAAAAGGATCCCAAATTCTATGATATCCTAGAAAAGTCAATAAACAGTTTGAAAGAAAATATAATAAGGTATAAGGATAAAACTAGAAAGTATTTTGAAGGTGATTTACCTTGGCAAGATTTTGAAAATATAAAAGAGACACATTTTGTAGAGTACAGGCCTGTCATAAAAGTAAAAAAATATGAAGACGATACTCCTATGCATCCTCAAGAAGCTATAGAAAGAATGACACTTTTAGGACATAAGTCTTTTATTTTTAAAAACATAGAGAATGATAAGTATGCTATGGTTTATATAAGGGATGATGGGTTTACATTTGGACTAGTAGAGCCAGCTTGATTATTTGTGTAGTAATATAATATTTACTAAATAATTTATAAACCTTGTAATATTAATGTTTATAAAATTTATGAAATTCAAGTAAAAATTGAAATTTAATAGTGGAAATATAAATATTAGTATCAGAATAAAAACTATAAAAGATACTAAAAAATCTACTAAGAAGTTTTTTATAACAAATTTCCTGAAAATAAAAAATATAATTATCGCAAACAAAAACGCTATTGGATAATCTAAAGCTATGTGGTGTATCAATATTTCTAAATTAACAATATTCATTGGATCTATATCCTTATTTATAAATATCCATTAAATGGATATGGGAGAGTTACAGACAAATATCTAAATAGCCACTGTAATCCTACAGCTAATATCATTACTAATATGAATATAAGTAATATTTGAATAAATGATAACCGGTGTTTACTTAATATTGAGAGTATTCCAAATATTATAAAAATTAAACCCCAAAATAATGTTGAAGTTAAAATATGTAAAAAGTTGGTACTTGATAAAAGAATTAGAACTCCAATTAAGATTAAAAAATAAGAACCATTACGTTTATCATAGTTCATAGTTAAATTTGATGTTTTAGTATTATTTACCATCTCAGATTCTATCTTAATATTTTTTTTATTTAATCTTTTTGAAGTAGTAGTTTTATCTGTATTCTTTGTTGTTGGTGTTGGCATAAGAATCGCAAGTACCAAATATAGTATAAATGAAATTCCACCGACAAATATCCCTAATATAAATACTATTCTTATTATATTAACTTCAATGTTAAAATAGTCTGATAAACCAGAACATACTCCAAATATTATTTTGTTATCTAAATCTCTTTCGGGCATAATATTATTGTAATAAAATATTGACTCTATTGCAAATTTTAAAAATATTTAATTTTTTGCCCACCTTAGTATTTTATCCTCTACTTCTGCCTTATTTCTCGTGTATCTTTCTCTTGAAACTTTAATAACTTTCTCTTTATTATCATTTTTTACATACCTAAGATCTTCAGATATAGCGCTAAATGGAGTAGAAATCATCCCATCAATCATTAATTTGGTATAAAAATGGTGTTTTTCTAGTGATATAAGATCTTCTTGCGAGAACACAGGCATAAATTCTTTTTCAAGTTCACCTGCATCTTGAGGACCTACTACAAAACATATTGTAGTGCCTATATTACCAAATATTGCATCCTTGATATCAAGATCTAATTGGGCTATGTATTGATGAGCCAATATTAAATTGAGTCTAAATTTCCTAGCTTCTGATAATATTTTAGCAAAAGCAGTCGTTGCAAAAACTTGAAATTCATCAACATAAAGATAGAAATCATTTCTTTTTTCTTCATCCGTTATTTTTATTCTACTCATTGCTGCAGATTGTAATCTGGTTATTAACATACCCCCAAACAGTGAAGCTTGTTCTTCACCTATTTTACCTTGAGATAGATTTACAATGAGAATTTTATTATTATTCATTATTTCTTCAAGGTCTATTGTTGATGTTACCTGACCGACAATATTTCTCATTGTTTGGCTAGATAGGAATCTTCCAACTTTGTTTTGTATTGGAGCTATTGCCTCTGATGCAAGTCTTGGATTTCTCTCCATTGCAGTATATTCTTCATTCCAAAATCTCAATAGTATAGGATCATCTATTTGTTTTAAAACTTTTTCTCTATATTTTTTATCCACAAGAATTCTTTGTATACCAAGTAGTGATGTATTATCAACTTGAATTAGGGTTAGAATACAATTATGTAAAAGATATTCCAATCTTGGTCCCCAAGAATCAAAATGCTTCTTAAAAACAGATACTATATTGTCAGCAACAAGGTCTTTTAGAGACATATCTTTTAATTCTAAAAGATTTATAGATACAGGGTGTTCAGTATCTGAAGGATCAATTATGACAACGTCATTTATCCTTTGAGGTGGTATAAAATTAAGGATATCTTCTACTAGGTCTCCATGAGGGTCAAATATTCCTACCCCTTTACCATTTATAATATCATTAATAACCATATTTTTGATCATTGTAGATTTTCCTGTGCCAGTTTTCCCCAATATGTACATATGTCTCCTACGGTCTTCTGCTTTTATTCCAAATCTTTTATTAATACCTCTGAATGATGTTATGCCAATATAGTTAACATTTTCTGTTGGAAGGTTTATAGGTGGTTCAGCTTTTTTTGCTTTGGAATATATTATAGAAGGTGTTTCTACTGATAAGTCAGGTAAATGGTATAAAGATGCTACTTCTTCTGTGTTTAGTATTGTTGATATTTTTTTACCCATATATCTATCTACAAATTGTCTATATATGGTATGTCCCTTATCTTTAGATTTTTTTACGTCAAAAGAATTTAAGTGAGGGTAGTTATATTGGTTGAATGCTGCTTGTATATGAGATATAGTGTTTTTGGGCTCATAGCTTTCATTTGATAAAGAAATAATTCTGATTATAACTGCATATCCTACTTTTGTTATTTTCTTCTCTATTTCTGATAGAGCTCCTTCCTCTAAACTTGATAAAGCAGGTTTTACTTGTTGTGTAGTTTTATTTTTGCTTGATACTATTTCACTAGTGAAAAGCTTTAATAATGATGTAGTCATGTTAGATCCAAGATCTCCACCTTTACCTTTTTTACTATTAATATATTTTTTTGCTTTATTATGCCAATTCCCATTAATAGGCCTTAATAATATTTGACAAGATGAAATATTATCAGAATTATCTTTGATCATAGCATTGGTTAAAGCTGATAATGGGTCAACATCAAAGTTTGCGAAAGTTTTGATAGGTAGTATAAAATTTTTCTTTAAAGATATTTCTGATATTGCAAAATATTTAAAATGTTTAAAAGTTTCAGTATAATCACTCACTTCATCTATTTCTGCATGAGGGTATTGTGCATATATTTGACCTATTACAAAATCTTTATAATTTTTTGATGTTACGGCAAAGAATAGAATTCCATTTTTTGATGATACTATTTCAAACCCTATATGTTCTATTGATCTTTTACTATCGCCAATAATTCCGTGTAATGATGCAAACATTTGCTCTGCAGCTAAAGGTGTCTTATCATTGTTCTTTGGAACTGCAATTTTGAGTACAACTTTATCTGTTATTATCTCATTTATTTTCATAAAGTATTTGTCCCTTCAAATGATAACCGTAGATCTTTTTTACCTTTACCAAGATATCTTAAAAGTATAGAGGCTATTGTTATAGCAGTCTCTTTTTCGGGTTCTATTACATATTCTACTCCTGATTGGAGAAGTATATCCTTGTGATGAGGTAGGTGAGAACGTGCAATAATTTTAATAGTTGGATTAGTACTTTTTGATATTTGAGCTATTTTGTAGTTAATTTCTATATCTGGGGTAGTTATTATCATTATTTTTGCATGTGCAATGTCCGCTACTTTTAATATATCTATACTATCTGCGTTTCCATATATAAAATTCACACCATGACTATTATGTTCTTCCATTATACTTTTATTAAAATCTATGACACTGCATTCTACATTATTTTTCTTTAAAATATCTACTATTTGTCTTCCCACTCTACCATACCCTGCAATAATAATCTCTTTATGTCTCTTTTTTTTAATACTATCTTTAATCGCACGATCAAACAGTTTACTATGTAAAAAATGAAAATGTTTATCAATAAATAAGTTTAATTTATCATATATATTTATATTTCTTTTAATCATAACTGGGGTTAATATCATGGTTAATATTGTCACTGATAGTAGAAGATGGTATAAGAATGCTGATATTATATGTCCTTGGTATGCTACTGTGCCTATAACAAAAGAAAATTCGCCGGCTTGGAACATATTTAATGCCACAGCAAAGGATGTCATAGAATGAAATTTATATATTTTTAATTCTGTATAAGTTATGGCTATCTTTATGAAGATGATTAATAATGCAGCAAGCAGTATTATGAATAGATTCCCTATTATAAATGAAAGGGGTGTTACTGCTCCTATAAGTACAAAAAAGAATACTGAGAATAAATCTTTGAAGGGCTTTATTTCTGATGCTATTTGGTGGTTCATCATACCTTTTGATATTATTAATCCTGCCATAAAGGCTGCAATAATAGGTGATATTCCAAAGTATGATGAGATTACTATAATTATAAGCAATATTGATATTACTGCTAATATAAGGAGCTCTCTTATTTCTGTTTGAGCTATCTTAGATAGAATATAAGGAATTATTATTAAACCTAAATAATACAATATCAAAAAAATAAGTATGCTTTTTAAAATAGCTATTAGTATTGGTATTAGAACATTTCCACCAGATATACTTAGATTAGTTAAAAAAACAAGTAATGGAATAGTCAGAATATCCTGTACCATAAGCCATGAGAAAGTTATTTCTCCCTCTTGTGAATAATTTCTATCAAGATCTTTTAAAACTTTCGTCACTATTATTGTTGAGCTCATTGCAAAAGCTGACCCAATAACAAATGCAGGAATTATAGCAAGTCCAAAAAACAAAAATATAATGGTAAGAATTAATGAAGTTAGAAGCGTTTGCAATATTGTTCCTGTAATTATTATTTTTTTATAATTCAGGATTTTAGAAAGAGAGAATTCTGTACCATTTGAGAATACTAATAAAGCTACACCAACATATGCAAGGCTATTTAGATAGTTTTGTGAACTATGAGATGATATTACAAACGAACCCAAGATTAATCCTATTATTATATACCCAACAATAATGTATTGATTAAATCTAGATGCAATATATCCCCCTATAAGTGCAGAAGCAAGTATTATTGTTGTGTATGTAATAAGAATACTCATTGATTATACCTTTATTTCCACAATTCTATATGAAATTATAATCTTTATCAATAAATAAATATTATGATTGTGATTTTCTTGGGATACAGGTTCCTGACTTTCTAAATATCTAGGTATCGAGATACCTTTGTATTTCTTCAACAACCTGGGTTGGTAATAACTCTGATTTGATTAAGTACCCATCTGCTCCATTTTTATATGCATCATTTACTACTGCAGGGATATCAACATTTGTAAGCATTACAACTTTCTGTTTTTTATTTTTTTCTTTTGTTTGTTTAAGTATATCTATCCCAGACATATCTGGAAGCATAATATCTAATATAATAAGATCAAAAGAATCTTTTTCAATCATACTTACACCTATTGCTCCAGTTTCTGCCGTGGCCACATCATATTTGTTGTATTCTAACTCTTTTTTATAGATATTAAGTATATCTTTATTGTCTTCTACGATTAATATCTTACTCATATAGGGATATAAATTCTAAACGTTGTGCCTACTCCTTCAACTGATACAATTTCCATGTGTCCTTTGTGTGATTCTATTATAACATTAGATATATATAAACCAATACCATTTTTCTGTAGAGATTTCATAGTATCAAACATATCTTTATTTTTGTTAAAAATATCGTTAATCTCTTTTTTTGAAATACCGTGTCCATCATCTTTAATTACTATAGTCCAGTATTGTTGTTCAATATTGGATTTAAAAGAAACCTCTTTTCTAGCGTTAGATATAGCTTTGTGTAATATATTTGTAATTGAAATCTTAAGTTTGTCATTATCAAATATAGCCATTTTTTTTGTGGGAATATTAAATTTTGTATCCAAGTTAACCCCTTTAATTTTAAAAGTCCATTTAAAATCGAATGCAATGTTATTGAGGAAGTCATATATTATATTTGAAGATGGGGTTACAGTCACTTGGTTATCTTGTAAGGATATCATGTTAAGTAAATCCTCACTAGAGGTTTGTAATAATTCAATATTTGTCTCTATATTTAGAAGGTAATCTTTTTGTTTATCATTTATTGGTCCCACTCTATGATTTAGAATAAGTTCTATATATCCTTTCATTACGCTTAGTGGTGTTCTTAAATTGTGTGAAGCTACTCCAATAAATTCATCCTTCATTCTATTTAAACTCTCTTCCTTTGTTGTCCTCTCAAGAGTATTCTCTAATACTATTTGTGTAGATTTTAGATTTTCAGAAAGCCATCCTGTGATTAGAGATAATGTTATTATAAAAACCACTTTAACTAGTATAAATAAAGGATTTATAGTCATTGTTAGGAAGGCAAAAGATGCGTATGAAAAACCAGCAGTCACTCCCTCTGCAAATGCTGCTACAAGACCATATTGTATTGTATCAAAAGCAATCGAAATTAAGATAAAAAGATACAAATCTGTACCTAATAGTTTTGTATAGTATAAAAGTACTACTAGTAATGCTCCATCTATGGCTGAAACAATACCACCTACAGCCTCTTCAGGTAGTTTCCCCAACGAAACTAATATAGTTCCAAGATTTCTATATACTTCAGATATTAGGAATATAAGGACAATTAAGAATATATCAACTATGCTAACTCTGAAATATAGTGCAGATACAAAAATTATTATCTTAACAAAAATTCTTATAAATATTACATATGCTACAGGAGTAGAGATTCTAGAGTCACTTTGAAATTTGAAAAACCCTTTTTTTAACATACTTAATAATAATTTATATCAAATATAAAAATAAGTAAAGAAATAATACCTCGAATCTGGATCCTAAAAATTATTCCTATCTAGTGACTGTAAAATATCATTTATTGGAAACCTTAAAATAAATTCTGTACCTTTACTTTTCTCTGATCTAACTTCTATTTTGCCCATTTCAATATCGAGTAAATTTTTCACTAAGTATAACCCTAGACCCATACCTTCAAAATTTGTATCCATTATATCTGATGTTTTGTGATATTTATTAAAGATATTCTTTAATTGTTCAGGATCTATTCCTACACCGTAATCTTGTATACTTATAATTAAATCAGTTACATCTGATTTTACATTTATATCTATATTCGCATTATTATACGAATATTTTATAGCATTATCTATTATGTTCTTTAATATTATTTTTATCCTATATTCATTTAGGTTAACATCAGGAACTCCTTCATCATAATGGAGATTAATATGTATATTTTTTGGTCTTACTTGTTCTCTAAATCCTTCTATTAGTTCTGTTAGTATTATTCGTATATTAATTTTATTGTCTGATGTTTGTTCACCTATGGTAAGCATACCTACTATTTCTTCAATTATGTTTGATAATTTATCCACATTAATTTTTAAAAGATTTAGGTAATTTTTCCTTGTTTCATCGTCATCTGTTCCGTCAAGTAGTTGAAGATAACCTCTTAGTGCAGCTAAAGGTGTTCTTAAGTTATGAGATGCTATTATTGTAAATTCGTCTTTTACATCTTCAGCACTTTTAGAATCTTTAATAGTAGATTTTTTTAAAACCATATTTTCTAATTTTATAAATTTTTGTTGTATAAGAAAGTTAAATATTCCTATAGATATTATAAATAATGATTGTAAAAAATAATAAATTAAGTTTGTCGTGGAGTATTTTTCAAAATTAATAAAAAAATATGCAACTCCTATAATAAATGCTTCAACAATAATTGATTCACTTTGGAAAAATAATGCATTTGAAAGAATTGATAAAGTAAGAAGAATATCTCCTACAAAAAATAATATACCAAGATAATTTAATATAAATATAACTATTAATCCTTCAATAACAGAAAAGATCATTCCTACAATTAAGTTGTCAACATTAAATCTATATATTAATACTGAAGATAAAAATTTTAATACTTCATTTATAAAAATAGCAATAATTACTAAATATATAAGTGAAGGTGTGCCAATTTTGGATAAATACAAATAAAGAGGATAAAGCAATATTATTAAAAAAACAACTCTAATAACGTGTATTAAAAGTATATTATTTGGAATTTTGAGTTTCATAGGAGGCGCCCATAGATTACTTATCTTAAATATTTTAGTATTTTTTTGGCTGTTTTAGTCCAGCTAAACCTTTCTAAGTTTCTTTTAGCTTCTATAACAAGATCATCTCTTTTTGTATTATCACTGTATAATAAATTTAGTCTTTTAGCAACAGGCCTTACCCTATATGGATCTACAAATATTGCTCCATTGTCCCCAATAATTTCTCTAAATACTGGGATATCGCTACAAATAACAGGACACCCAGCGGATGTTGCCTCTAAAATAGGTAATCCAAAGCCTTCATCAAAAGATAGTGTAACAAATGCTATAGCATTTTCTAGAAGTGAAAATTTTTCAGATTCAGAAACATATCCTAACGCTTTTATATAACTTTTATTCCTTTTTTTAATATAGTTATTATCTTTAGGTACTCCACAAAGTATTAAATTAGCTCCATTCTTGTATTTTTTCTTAAAACTTATAAATGTTTTTACCAGACCTTCTATATTTTTGTGTGGTCTATCATTTCCAACATATATAAAATAAGGGTTTTTGATTTCATATTTTTTAGATATACTTTCAAATGTTTCAGTATCTGAGGCAGAATTTAATGATGATCTTAATCTTGTTAAACCCTCTCCTGTGACTTTTATTCTCTTGGATCCAGATCCATTTTGATTCTTTCTAATTTTTAAGTATTTTATTACATCATCTTTTACAGCTTTAGTAGGTACAAGAACAAAAGATGCATGTTTCACAGTCCATTTTAGATGTAATGCATTATATATTCTGTATTTCAGACTTACAAAGTCTTTTCTTTTTACTCCTATAATGTCATGTAGGGATAAAACATAATGAACACCAGGGTAATATACACTTCCCCATATATCGGTCCAAAACAGATCTAATTTTAATTTTTTCAGTTCAAAAGGTAATGTTATTTCTGATAGAGGACTTTGTTTTTTTGAGAATATATATACCACTTTTACATTTTTATACTTTACATATTTTTCCTTGTACTTTAGATATATATTATTATTGTTAAAAATTAGGTAATATATATTATTTTTATCTTCTTTGACGATTTCAGATACCAAGCTTTTTGTATAGTTTCCTATACCAGTTTGTGTATCTGTTATCTCTCTACAGTCTATACCTATGTATTTCATTTATATTAAGTTCTTTTTCAAAAATAATAGTGAGTATACAAGGTCTACGAGTATACTATAAAAATAATATATTACAAAACGCTATACAAAACCATTAGGATTATTTTTATGCCACTCCCAGGCACTCTTTATTATCTCTTCTATAGAAAATTGTGGAGTCCATTTTAATTTCTTTTGTATTTTTAAGGATGATGCAATTAAAATATCTGGGTCACCTTCTCTTTTACCTTCTATGTCAACCTTAAAATCAATACCAGTTATTTTTTTCGATAGTTGAATAATCTCTTTTACAGAGTGACCAGACCCATTACCTAGATTAAAATAGTCACTATCTCCTTGATTGAGTAGATATTCTAAGGCTAATATATGAGCTTGAGCTAAATCATCAACATGTATATAGTCTCTTATACATGTACCATCCAATGTTTTATATGTATCCCCATATATTTTTATTGATTTCCTTTGACCCAATGCTGTTTTCAAAATCAAAGGAATTAGGTGTGTTTCATCTTTGTGATCTTCCCCGATATTATTTTTTAAGGATGCACCTGCTGCATTAAAATATCTTAATGATACAGATTTTATACCAAATATTTGATCATAGAATTTAAGAATATTTTCATATGCAGCCTTTGAGAACCCATAAACATTTATTGGGTCTTTTTTATCATCCTCTTTAATTGGAATCTTATTTGGTACACCATATACAGCCGCTGAAGAGGAGAAAACAATTTTATTAATTTTTTCATTTTTCATAAAATCTAGTACATCCACTCCACTAAAGAGATTGTTATGTAGATACAATGATGGATCTATCATGGACTCTCCGACTGCTATGGATCCAGCAAAATATATGATCCCATCTATTTTATGTTTTTTTGCTATCTTCTCTAGATTTTCTTTAGATATTTTATCAATATACAAAGTAGCGTTAGTATTATTTAGAGATTGTTCGTGTCCAGAAGATAAGTCATCTAAAACTATAACGTGATATCCTATACTATCGAGCATCAATACAGTATGAGAACCTATATATCCAGCACCACCAAGAACTAATATATTTTCCATATTATTTAATTTATTCCTAAACTAATAGTAAAGTCAACAATGTTAATTGATACATGTTAAATGGGGAATCAATATAATAGTTTCTTATCTATAATTTCAATAAATTTTGTGGGGTTTATTATTTTTACACTTTTAATCTCTTCTAGTTTTAATATTTCTTTATCACCAGTTATCAGATAATCAACTTTTGCATCTATGGCTGTTGCTAAAATAAAGTTATCTTTCTTATTGGGAGCATAACCATAGTCTTGGACTAATTTTTAGTACTTATTTTTGTATGGATATGCTGAAGGATAGAATATTTTCTAATAAGTTTTAAGTAATTATTTATATTATCCATAGTTAACCTAGTAGAAAAATATTCCGTTTTTGTTAATGTTCTTTCAAGTTCCTATAAAATTGGTTCGGATGTTACAACATCAAAAAAATCTATAGACCATAGTTCTATAATTTTTGATAAATTACTTCTAATTTTAGCTACGGCAACTGATGCAAATACATTAGTATCAAGTACTATCTTCATGATTAATTAATATTTTTACTGATTTTGCCCCTGACTTTGTTGAGAGCATCAACTGAATTTTTTAAAATGACTTCTTCTGATTCATTCGAAAATCTTTTTTTCATGCCATCTGTTATTTTTGTAAATTCTTTATTTCTTTTATCAAGCCTATTTAGCCTTATTAAATCGGATGTACTTACTATGGCTCCAACAACTATACCACTCTTCTATTTTGATTTTTATATACGTCCATAAACACCTGGCCGATTTTTTGTCTTGCATCTGAAATATTCATTGTTTGATTTTGTGTAAATTTTTGCATTTTTATAATAAATAATAAAATTGTCAAATTTATAGCTATACATAAAAAAATATCTGATGATATAATATAAGTATGAAATATCAAAATATGAATATTGCTCTAGCACATGATGATCTATGTCAATTTGGAGGGGCTGAAAGGGTAGTTTTAGAGTTATCTTCTATGTATAATAAACCTCCCTTATATACAGCACTATCTAGTGATACTGTAATATCAAAATTTCATGATCAAATCGGAGATTTACAAACATCTTTTTTAAACAATTATAAAATTATAAAAAAGCATCCCAAAAGTTTTTTCTTTCTAAATCCTTTAGCCTTTGAAAGTTTTAATTTTGATGAGTATGATGTTGTAATTTCTTCATCAACCAGATTCTCGCATGGGATAATAACTGGACCTGAGACTCTACACATATGTTATATGCACTCTCCTTCACGGTATATATGGGACTATCATGAGTATATTAAAATGTATAATATCAAAGGGATAAAGAAGAAAATACTACCTTTGATGGTGTCATATTTAAGAGTATGGGACTATCAAGCATCAAAAAGACCGGATTTTTTTATTGCAAACTCAGAATATACAAGGGGAAGAATAAAAAAATTCTATAACGAAGACAGTGTTGTGATTAATCCCCCGGTAAATGTTGATAGATTTATAAGTGGGAAAATTGAAGACCAAGGATATTATTTATACATAGGTAGAATTGTTCCATGGAAAAGAGTAGATATTCTCATTGATGCTTTTAAAACATTGAAATATCCTTTGCATATTGTAGGTGTTGGAGAATTGTCATATATAAGAACACTAAAAGATGGCGCAACAGATAATATTCAATTTTATGAAGGGCTTAATGATCAAGAAGTAGAGGCTCAATTATTAAGATGTAAAGGTTTGTTATTCCCATCTAAAGAAGATTTTGGAATAGTTCCTGTTGAAGCTCAAGCTTCTGGTAAAGGTGTAATAGCCTACAAAGAAGGAGGGGTAAAAGATACAATTGAGGATCAAAAGACGGGAGTATTTTTTAAAAAGCAAGACAAAGAAAGTTTTATTGATGGAGTTTTGAGGTTTGAAAAACTAAATTTTGATATAGATTATTTAAGAAAGAATTCTCTTAAATTTAGAAAAGAAATATTTGATGAGAAAATTGATAATTTTGTAAAATTAAAATGGAAACAAAAATGATGGATTTAGATACAAATGATCTAGATCCAAAGGGTTTAGACCCAAAGGACCTTGGTCTGAAGGTCGCCATAGTATGTGATTTTCTTAAAATATATGGAGGTGCAGAAAGACATCTTGAGGCTATAATGGAAATATTCCCTGATGCTCCAATCTTTACAACCATATATTTGAAGGATAAACTTCCTGATAAGTTTAGAAAATATCATGTGATAGAGAGTAAGTATAAAAAACTTTTTAAATATTTTGGACCTTTTATGACACCTTTATACCCATTGGCTTTTGAAGAATTCAATTTTGATGAATATGATGTTGTATTATCGCTTACAGCCGGATTTGCAAAATCTATAATTGTACCTGATCATACGGTACACATATCATATATATTGACCCCCCCCAGATTTTTATGGGGATTGCCAAACTCTAGACAAGATTCAATTTCTGGTATAAAAAAAATACCTTTATATTTTATAAATAATTATCTAAGACTTGTTGATTTTTCATCTGCTCAAAGGGTTGATTATATTTTGACAATATCAAAAGCAGTGTCAAAAAGAGTGAAGAAATTATATAGAAGAGATAGTGTCGTTATATACCCATATGTTGATACAGATAAATTTATACAAAATGATAAATTTAAAGATGGAGACTATTTTTTAATCGTATCAAGACTTGAAAGATACAAAAATATCGATATTGCAATAAGAGCTTGTAATAAACTTAAATACAAATTAAAAATCATAGGAGATGGTAGTTACAAAGATAAATTAAAAAGTATATCTTTATCAAATGTTGAATTTTTGGGAAATATCAAAGATGATGAAATGATTGATATAATAAATGGGTCTAAGGCTGTTATTTTCCCTGGAGCAGAAGATTTTGGACTTGTTCCTATTGAGGCTCAAGCTTGTGGAAAAGGTGTTTTAGCATTCGCTAAAGATGGTGCGTTGGAAAGTATTAAAGATGGTGTTACAGGATATTTCTTTAATGATAATGATACACTTGAATCTAGATCTGGACCCAGATCCCTTGGAGCTAGCTCCCTTGAAAAAACATTGAATAAGATTTATGATAATCCAGCTAATCCTATAGAGTGTGTAAACAATGCAAGAAGATTTTCTAAGGACAAGTTTAAGGAGAATCTAGAGAATAAAATTAACAATATAATAAAAAAAGATGATATATGAAATAATAACAAGAATAATTGATATAATTGTTTCAATTTTCGCAATAATAATTTTTTCTCCAGTCATGCTTATTACAGCTATACTTATAATGATAGATTCTAAAGGCCCAATACTTGCAGATGTTCCAGAAAGAGTTGGAAAAAATTATCAACCATTTAAGTTTTATAAATTCAGATCTATGATTGTTGCTGCACATACAATATTAAAAGAGGATCCAAAGTATTCTAAACTATATAGAGAATATAAGAAGAATAGTTATAAATTAAAGAATGATCCTAGAGTAACTAAG
The DNA here is from genome assembly GCA_021805885.1 of bacterium. The sequence goes on from JAJZDR010000050.1 coordinate 27,868, forward strand.
GTGGGGAAATCTATAAGAAAATACTCTATAGATGAATTCCCTCAATTTTTTAATATATTAAAAGGAGATATGTCGTTAGTAGGGCCTAGAGCTTATTATTTTGATGAACTAGAATATTACATATCTCAAAATCCTGAAGTTGAGGAAGATATTGCAATAATAACTAGTATTAAACCGGGATTGACTGGTGTGTGGCAAATTTCCGGACGTTCTGAAATATCTTTTGACAAGAGGATCAAAATTGATCTAGAATATGCTAAGATGAGATCTATAAAAAAGAATGTAGTTATTTTATTTAAGACTCCGTTCGCAGTTTTCTCTAGAAGAGGAGCATACTAAATCATTATGACAGTTATAAGTTTAGCTCAATATCAGCAAAAGTCTCGATGGGCCTTTTTTAAGACCAGATGGTTCATAGCGAGTGCTATAGCTTTTGTAATTATAGTTATACTTTTAATTTTTTTTCTAGTTCTCCCTCTTTTATCATTAAAAAATAACTTTGATACCTTATATTCCAGTATAGAGAAAGCAAAAGCATATCAAAAATCAAAAGATTTTGTTGGGATTTCTACTGAAGTTCCAATAATACAGGCTAATATAGTATCTATGAAAAAAAATCTATCGACTTTGGCATATCTTTCTATTGTTCCTATTGCTGGTGGTTATTATAATAATGCATCTGATCTATTGAATGGAGGGTACTACGCTGTTGCAGGATTGCAAACTTTAATGCCATCACTATCAACTGTTGCAACATTAGATGGTTATCAAACAAGCACACAAAAATCAGCTCAGGTTCTCTTAGGAAAACAAAAAATAGCTGCATTTGTTCATTCTTTGCCACAACTTGGACCAGCATTAGATAAAGCAGATCCATATTTTACAAAAGCAAACACATATATACAAGAAATAAATCCTAAGTATTTTCCAGAATCACTTTTAAAATCTCATGGGATAACAGTATCATCACTAAAAAGTATTTTTTCTGGTATATCTCAAAATCTTCCTATATTTGATAAGTCAGTTAATATTATTGAGAATGTGCTAGGAGTTCCTACTCCAACAAAATATCTATTAATGTTCCAAAATTCAGGTGAAATTAGACCCACAGGAGGTTTTATGACTGCCTTTGGATTTATTAATTTTAACAATGGAAATCTAGGACAACTATCAGCTCAAAATATTTATGCTCTATCAACTGTGGTTAATTACAATCCTATTGCACCAAAACCTTTATATGTATATAACGGTACTTACCATTGGCATTTGAGGGATGCAAATACTTCTCCAAATGTTCCAACATCTGTTGCTAATATATACAAATTTTATAACTCTATACCTAGGGCTCCCAAAATTAACGGGGTTATTTTTATCAATACTTGGTTTGTTGATTCTATGATACAGGCAGTTGGGAATATTACTATGCCAAGTTTATATGGAAATAACCTTGTTTTAACAGCTAATAATGCTAATTACTATATGGAATATATGGCTGAGAAATCAAATCTTCCTCAGAATGAGAGAAAAGATTTTATTTCAGTGATGATGCATGAACTTATAACAAAAGTATTTCACTCTACTGGAAATACATTAACTAATGTTATAAAAGTAGGATTTCAATCATTAGATCAAAAACAAGTATTGTTATATTTCAATAATCCAAAAGCTGAAAATTTAGTTAATCATTATAACTGGGGAGGTATAATTCCTACTAAAGTTAAAGGTGATTATCTTCAAGTTGTGGAGGCTAACCTTGCAGGAGCTAAAGATAACTATTTTATGGGTGAAACTGTTACATCCAATATTAAAAAAGCTTCAAATGGGAGATATGAACAAAGCGTAAGTATAACCTGGACAAACTCGGCAATCTATGATAATTGGTTAGTAGGTCCATATATGGCATGGGTAAGGATTTATGTCCCACTAGGATCTACATTAATATCGATGAAAGGTGTTAATGGATTTACACAGAATTATAATAACTATACTGTATCAAAAACAGTTTTTGGTAACCATATAAGAATACCACCACGTCTTTCAAAATCAGATCCTCCAGCTGTTGGGACTATGACAGTTACATATTATCTACCTTCGGGAATTAATATGACTCATTATCTAATTCAAAAGCAACCAGGAATTAAAGGGGAGTGGGAAAAAATCAATTTTGGTACATTTACTAAATCATTCTATATAACAAAAGATTTATCAATAAATATGTAGTATGCAAAATCTAGATGAGGGTTTTATTATAAAGCAGGTTGATTTTAGAGATAATGATAAAATTCTTACAATTTTTACAAAAAAAGGGAAAATTAGTGTAATAGTAAAAGGTGCAAAGTCAGGTAAGAGAGCTACACTTTTAGATCTATCTAATTATATAGAATTTCAGACTATAAAAAGTAAAGGTAGCTTGGATATTGTAACAACAATATCTATGAAAAACTCTTTTCAGCTTTCAAAAGATAAATTTTCATTATACATTTTTTATCCTTTGGAAGTTATATCTAAAATTGATAGGATAGATCAAGATGAGAATCAATTATTTAATCTTTTAAATTTCACACTCTCCAATCTTTATAAAAACCCAGATTTATATATATCATTGTTTAATATAAAAACGCTTTTATATGAAGGATTGTTATCTGATTTTACAAATTGTTTTATATGCTCTAAACCCTTAGTTCCGTCTATCCAAAATATAGCATCCATATCGGGGATATCTCATCTAGAATGTGATTTAAGAGAATATAACGTTAGAGGTTATCCAATTTTAGTTGATACAATAAAACTGATTCGATATGTAAAAGATATAGATTTAAAAACATCTAGTTTAGAATTTAATATTCCAGAAAAAGCTTTAAAAGAAGTTTTATTATTTTCTACAAATCTTTTAGAATCATCATTTGATGTAACTCTACTGTCAAAAAAATATATTTTATAATTTTTATCTCTATAATGGGGATTTATTGTTTATTATTACGTCATTTGTTATAATAATAGTATGATTCTGGAAGAATTTAAAAAGTATTTATGGGATAACAGGGTTGAAGATATGGATATGCAAACTTATAAATATCTTATAATATCTAGAGTTTTAGAACACGGGAATCTTACAGATGTAAAAAAGATAATTTCTCTGTATCCTAGTAAAGATATAATCGAGACTATAGAGAATTCAACAGAAATATCAAGAAGAACTGGTTATTTTTGGAAATATTATTATAATATTCAAGACCCAATAAAATGTTTGACAATGCAATCGACGAAAAAGCAAAAAGAGCTCTGGTCTTATTAAAAGAAATTCCAGAGATTAATAAATTTTATCTTGCTGGGGGTACTGCTTTAGCTTGGCAGATTGGGCATAGAATATCATACGATCTAGATTTTTTTATACAAGAAAATTTTGTTCCTTCAGATTTACTTCAAATTCTTAAAGAAAAAGGTATGGACTTGACCAATATTTCAACTAGTACATTTACTTTGAGAGGTTTTTACAATGGTTGTGAGATAAGTTTTATTAAGTTTCCATATATTTTAGTGGATGAATTAAAAAAAGAAAATGGTATTAATCTTCTTGGATTGAAAGATATAGGTTTAATGAAGATTCTTGCAATAGCAGATAGAGGATTAAAGAAAGACTTTATAGATCTTTACTTCATCGCTAAATTTCATACATCTTTGCAAGAATTATTTAGGATTTTCCCTATTAAATATGGTCTTGACAACCTTAATATATATCACTACATTAAAAGTCTTACATTCTTTGAAAATACAAATAAGCCATCAAAACTAAGATTACTGGAACCACTGGATTGGGAAGAGATAAAAAGTTTTATGATTAATGAATCTATAAAAATTCCAAAATTCTAATTTTCATATAGTATTATCTGGACTATATAGTATAGATTGTGTACAATCTGTAGCATATGGATAATATAGTATCTTTAGCAAAAAGAAGAGGTTTTCTGTTTCCATCATCAGAGATATATGGAGGTCTTGCAAATTCTTGGGACTATGGACCTTTGGGTGCAATACTCAAGAATAACATAAAGAATGAGTGGATAAAATTTTTTGTAACATCAAGAGAAGACATTGTTCTTTTAGATTCATCAATTCTGCAAAACTTTAAAGTATGGAAAGCTTCAGGTCATATTGAGCACTTTCATGACCCACTTATTGATTGTTTAAAATGTAAAAGAAGATTTAGAGCTGATCAGTTATTGGAAGAAAAATTAAGTATTAAGGCTGAAGGTCTAAAAAATGAAGATATGGATAAGCTCATAAAAGAGAATAATCTTAAATGTACTGTGTGTGGAGGAACTTTCACAAATGTGAGAAATTTCAATATGATGTTTAAAACAACTCTAGGTTCTATTGAAGATAGTGGTGAAACAGTTTTTCTAAGACCAGAAACTGCACAAGGGATTTTTATTAATTTTGACAATATCATAAAAAGTAATAGAATAAAAATGCCTTTTGGAGTAGCACAGATTGGTAAGGTTTTTAGGAATGAAATCACAGCAGGTAATTTTATATTTAGAACATTGGAATTTGAACAGTTAGAAATTGAATATTTTGTCAATCCAAAAGATGCAGATAAATATTTTGATGAACTTTTTAAATATACTGAAGACTGGTATAAATATATAGGGATAGATAAACAGAATCTAAAATATATTGAACTTACAAAGAAAGAGAGAGCTCACTATTCTAAAAAGACGATAGATATATACTTTAAGTTTCCTTTTGGATTTAAAGAACTTGAATCTTTTGCAAATAGAGGGGATTATGATTTAACTAAGCATTCTCAGGCTTCAGGGAAGAACTTAAGTTATAACGATCAAGATCAAAAGGAAAGTTTTATTCCATTTGTAATTGAACCTTCAATCGGACTAGATAGATTAATTCTAGCATTACTTTCAAATGGTTACTCTGAAGAAGAAGTGAATGGTAGAAAGAGGGTGTTTTTAAAACTATCACACAGAATATCTCCATATCAAGTAGGAATATTTCCTCTGCTAAAGGATGGAAAAATAGACAAGTTAGCCTTAGAACTCTATAACCAATTGCGTTTTAAATATAGGGTTTCTTATGATGATTCAGGATCCATTGGGAAAAAATATAGGAGACAGGATGAGATAGGAACACCAAAATGTATAACATTTGATGTAGAGACTCTAAATGATGATATGGTAACGATAAGAGATAGAGATACAACGGTACAAGAAAGAATAAAAATAGAAGATATAGATTCATACTTAAATTCATGTTTTACGTAATTCCTACACCAATTGGTAATTTAAAAGATATAACAGATAGGTCAAAAGAAATACTTGGGTCTTTAGATATCCTCTATTGTGAAAATCCACAAAGAACCAATCTTATGCTAAAAGGTTATGGTATCAGTATAGATAAGTTAAGACGGTATACAGAGCATAACGAAGAGAGACTTATTCAAGATATCATAGGAGAGGTTAAACTTTTGAAAAATGTAGGTATTGTGTCAGATGCTGGTATGCCAGTAATTTCAGATCCTGGTTATAAGCTTATACGAGAACTTAAGAAACAGGATATAAAATATGAAGTTTTACCTGGGGCATCAAGTATATTACCAGCATTAATTTATTCTGGCCTTCCTACTGACAAATTTATATTTTTAGGATTCCTGTCG